>DATIJX010000012.1:0-8871 GCA_035478175.1 Ignavibacteriaceae bacterium | reverse complement strand
AAGGCGGCATTGAGTTTAGAATTCTCGGAACTCAGGAAAAATGCAATGGTGATACTGCAAGAAGACTTGGCAATGAATATCTTGCACAAATGTTTATGATGGAAAACGTAGAAACTTTGAACCACTACAAAGTTCAGAAAGTTGTTACTGCTTGTCCGCATTGTTATCATTCATTAAAAAATGAATACAAGCAATTCGGCGGACACTATGAGGTTCTTCATCATACAGAATTAATTGATGAGATGATAGCTTCAAAGAAAATCACCTTGAAGCAAAACGGAAAATCTGATGTTACTTATCACGATTCATGCTATTTGGGGAGATATAATGACGTTTACGATGCACCGAGAAAAAGTTTAAAAGAAGTTAAAGGGATTAATCTTGTTGAAATGAAAAGAAGTAAAGACAGAGGATTCTGCTGCGGTGCAGGCGGCGGAAGAATGTTCCTGGAAGATGATGAAGGCGGAAGAATTAACGAAGAAAGAACGAAAGAAGCGCTTGCAACAGGAGCTGATACTATTGCTGCAGCCTGTCCGTTCTGCATGACGATGATGACGGACGGAGTTAAGTATTATCAAAAAACTGAAGAAGTAAAAGTAAAAGATATTGCGGAAATTATTCTTGAAAGATCTAACTAACATAACTAACACTATCAACCACTAATAATGGAGGAAACTATGGATAAATTCAATCAATTGGTTCAATTCGTACAAGGATTGGAAACCGATTTTCATAAATTTTATGAGAAAGGTCAATCCGCTGCAGGTACACGCGTAAGAAAAGGCTTAAGTGATCTTAGAAAACTTTGCCAGGACGTACGCAAAGACGTGCAGGATGTAAAAGCTCAAAGGAAAGCAACTAAAGGATAATTCACCTTAGGCTTTCTGCTGACGTTATGAGGGCTGGGTTGAGAAATTAATCCAGCCTGTTTTTTTATGTAGAGCGAGATTTATTTCGCACCAGGTTATATTACTAAGCATCGAATGAAATACATTTTAGCCATTATAATATTCAGTATCACTGTAACTTTTCAACATTTCTTTTTTAATCCTATTGCTGGAGAAAAAACTGAAGTTACTATTTGGGAGGATTCTGTTCTCACCGCGGAACTTTGCTTTGTCGGCGACCTGATGTGCCACTCAACTCAGTTTAATTATGCAAAAATTGGAGTTGATACCTTTGATTTTACCGGAGTTTACAAGGAGGTCAGGCAATATTTATCTGCTGCTTATCTTACGGTAGGAAATCTTGAAACTGTAATCGCAGGAAAAAATAAAGGCTACAGTGGATATCCCTATTTCAATGCACCCGATGATTATGTTTATGCAATGAAGGATGCGGGATTTGATTTACTGATAACTGCAAACAATCATGCACTCGATCAGGGTTGGGAGGGTGTTGAAAGAACTATAGAAGTAATAAATGAATACAAGATTCATCGCACAGGTACTTATCTCTCGCAGGACGACAGAGATTCTATCAGGATCTTTCAAATTAACTCTATCAAAATTGCAATTCTTGCTTACAGCGAAAACACAAATGGTCTTCCAATTCCAAAGGGAAAAAATTTTGTAATAAATCTTATTGATGAAGAATTGATTAAGCGCGACATTGATAAAGCAAGAGAAAAGAATGTTGATGTGGTGCTCGTTCATCTTCATTACGGACCTGAGTATAATCGCGAGCCAAGTGATTATCAAAAAGAAATCGTAAATAAAATAATTGAACTTGGTGCTGATATAATTATTGGCGGACATCCTCACGTTGTTCAGCCTGTCGACTTTTTCAAGACAAAAAATACAAAACTTGATTCCGGATTTGTAGCTTATTCACTTGGAAATTTTATTTCAAATCAGAGATGGCGTTATTCTGATGCAGGAATAATTCTCAACATAGAAATTTCAAAAAACATTTTAACTGATTCCATCTATATCAGTGAAGTTAATTATCTGCCAACGTGGGTATTCAGAGGTCAAACGGATTTTGGAAGAGAATACATTATTTTGCCATCGCATAATTCAGACGATTCAACTTATTATTACCTGACCGATCAGGATAAAAAGTTAATGAAAGAAGCTTTCAGTGATACAAAAGAAATTATCAATAAATATTCAACAAATAATAAAATTAAATTAGAGAAATGAAACAAATAAAATTTTTAATGATTTTATTATTTACGATTCTCTTGATAGCAGGCTGCACTAAGGAAGAAAATCCTATTGTTGATCCTCCGCCTCAGGCAGCAAGAAGTTTTTATATGGGATTCACTCCTTTTCCTTATGCCATATCAAACGAAGCAGTTGAGTACGTTTACAATAAACTCGCAACCGACGCTGATATTATTTCTCATCACTTTGACGACGGAGTGCCCTGGCCCGAAGCTTTGAGTGGTGCAGATTTTCATATCAACATAATGAACGATTGGCAGTACAGACTTTCGCGTACTCCCGCTTCGCATAAAATACTTTTATCTGTTACGCCAATAAGATTTTTCAGAGATGGTTTAGCATTATACAAAGCCGAGAAAGGTGAGCTGCCTTTGCCTGCACCGTGGGATACAATTTCTTTCAATCATCCTGATGTTATGCAGGCATATCTGAATTATTGCACCCGGATTATGAATTATTTTAATCCCGATTTTTTTGTTATCGGGATAGAAGTAAATCTACTTATGAATCAGGCACCAGCACTTTGGGATCAATATCTTGAATTGCACAAGTACGTTTATCAAGAACTAAAAACTCTTGATCCGCAGTTCCCGATTTTTGTTTCCTTCACGGGAATGGATCTCGTTGAGGGTTACACAAATGCAAATCATTCGCAGCAATTGCAGGTTCTAAATGATATTATAAACCATACTGATTTATGTGGTGTTTCGCTTTATCCATTTCTGTCAGGATTTTTATGCGACACTATTCCAATTGATATGTTTGAAAAAATATTCAGCAAGCTGACTAAGCCTGTTGCAATAACAGAAACTGGTTACGCAGCGGATTCAATCACAGCTTACGGCGGCACAATTATTTTGAACGGTTCACCGCAAAAACAGAATCAATACATCACTCTAATGCTTAATAAAGCGGCTGAACATAATTTGAAGTTTGTTGTGAACTTTTTCCTTCGCGATTACGATGCTTTATGGCAGGCAATTGGCTCGCCAGATGATATTTATAAAGTGTGGAAGGATACAGGCTTGTACGATGAAGATGGAAATGCACGAATAGCTTTTCAGAATTGGTATTTCTGGCTAAATAAAAAATATAATTAAGCATTTGTATATTTGGCATAACCAAGAATCTATTTAAGAAGAATGAAGAGTTTATATCAAATATTGAGTATTATTTCTGAAAATAAAGACTCACTGAAGCGAAAGTATCGAATCTCCAAAATCGGAGTTTTCGGTTCATATAGCAGAAACGAAGCAACCGAAGAAAGTGATGTTGATATTATTGTTGAATTTGAAGAACCTATCGGGTTAGATTTTGTTTTATTAGCTGAAGAACTTGAATCTCTCATAGGTAATAAAGTTGACCTGGTATCCTCAAATGCAGTTAAACCAAAAATAAAGAAGTATATTGATGCAGAGCTTGTCTATGTCTAAAAGAGATTGGAGAATATTATTTGAAGATATTCTTGAAAGCATAGATAAAATTAAACTTTATACTAAGAATATTGATTTCGAAAAATTCATATAGAATCCTATGTTTATAAATGCAGTTGTTAGAAACATAGAAATTATAGGTGAAGCCTCGGTAAGAATTCCTGATGAAGTAAAAGTAAGATTTTCTGATATTCCCTGGTTAAAGTTGAAGGGAATCAGGAACAGAATAGTCCACGATTATTTTGGTGTTGATGTTAATATTATTTGGGAAATTATTGAAAAAGATTTGGTTGAGTTGAAGAAACAGATCGAACTGGCTTTAAAGAGTTGAACAATTATTCCTTCCTATTGAGAATAGTAACTAATCGTGAAAAATAAATCCGCTCTCTCGCTAATATTTCTTACAGTATTTATTGATCTGCTTGGATTTGGAATACTTATCCCGATACTACCTTCATTTGCAGTTAAAGAATTGGGAGTCGATGAGGCTGCAATCGGAATTGCCATTGCTATATATTCTTTCGTGCAGTTCATTTTTAATCCGATTCTTGGAAAGTATTCAGACAAGTACGGACGAAAGCCTGTTATCGTTCTCTGCCTATTTATCAATGCATTAGGCTATATTATTTTTGCATTCACAAGCTCATACATCATTCTTTTAATTTCAAGGATAGTTGCCGGTATTGGCGGAAGCAGCATTGGAGTTGCACAAGCATATATTGCTGATGTGACCACAAAAGAAAACCGATCCAAAGGAATGGGTATGATTGGATCAGCTTTTGGTTTAGGATTTGTTTTTGGTCCGCTCATCGGTGGATTTTTAGCTGAGTACGGATATATGATTACTGGTTTAGCTGCGGGAGGTTTTTCATTAATTGCTTTCTTTTTCACTATGCTATTTCTTCCTGAATCACTAACGAAGAGTGAAGAAGTAATTTCTCAGGACACAGTTACACGGAGAAAGCTATTTGATTTTGTGGCTCTCAGGAAAGTTTTTAGTGAGCCAAGCCGCGCGATATTTATTTCTCTTTTCTTTATCCTGGTTTTTTCATTCGCTAATATTTACGGCACATTAACATTGCTCGGTATTCAGGTTTACGGTTTAACAGATTTGCAGAACGGTTATCTGTTTGGAATAACTGGATTGATCTCTGCAATTGTGCAAGGCGGATTGATTGGCCACATTGATAAAATGATGACGAAGAAGACTATTCTAAAAATAGGTTCTTTAATTATCAGCGTTAGTCTTGCGTTAATCCCTTATGGCGGAAATTTTCTTGGATTAGCTCTAATTTCCGGTTTTCTTTCAATTGGAACAGGAATGCTTCAGCCAACCATACTAAGCTTAATATCTGATGTAACTCCGGACAATGAACAGGGAGTTACACTTGGAGTAAATCAATCATTATCCGCCCTGGCAAGAGTGATGGGTCCTTTATGGGGCGGTTTTGCATTTGAATTTCTTGGTTATCCATTCCCGTTTTTAACGGGGGCTGCGTTTATGTTCGTAGTATTTATTTTTGCGATGTTTTATATACCCAAGAATATAAAGTTTGCCCACTGATTTTCTTTTTCTCATTCTGTACTTGCCAGCGAGCAACCTTTATTAATTTATATCATTGTAATAGACATAATTATTGATGAGATTTAGTCAGAGAATAATTGCGATAGTGCATTCCCGACAAAGTCGGGATTATTAAATTTGAAAGTCGAAGAGGCATATAATGGAATACACAATTGAATACCTGGAAGATAAAAAGATTGTTCAGGTGAAAGTAAAAGGAAGAGTGAATTTTCAACTTGCCGGGCAATATTCTATGGAGGCAAGAAAACTCGCACACGAATACAATTGCAAAAAATATTTAATAAACCATTCAAAGACTTCGCTTGAAGCGAATATCTACAAGATACACACCGATGGTAATGCACTTGAAAAATTTGGATTTAAGAGCACTGAAAAAGTAGCAATTGTCATTTCCCGCGACCGTGATGATCTGCGTTTTAGTGAAGCAACCGAAGCGAATGTTAAATGGAGTAACTTTAAATATTTTGATTCTGTTAAAGAGGCGGTTCGCTGGCTTGGAGCGGAAGATGAATAGTGGTATATGATTTTAATTTTATTTTGGAATAATTTTAATTACTCCGGAGATTAAAACAATACTATTTAGTTCATTTTAAAAATGCACAATTAAAGGAGATATCTTTTATGAAAACATTAACTCTTTGTTTTTGTATAAACCTTTCCTACTTCCTGTCAGCCTTTATACAAACATCTGCTATTACCATTAACTCTTACAATATTGAGGTGGCATTATCCGAATCCTCACAAGCTGCTGATGTTAAAGTTATTTGTGACATTAGTAAAACCGATGATTTTGGTTCTGTTCAATTTCTCCTCAACTCAAAATCTAAAATTCATTCAGTAACATATTTAAAAAATGATAGTTGGCTCGAAATACCTTTCAGCTTCAATGGGAAAGATTCACTGCTTTTAATTACTGACGAACATTTTATTGAAAGTAATAACTACAAACTAAAATTTGAATATTTGTTTCCACTTGATGAAATGAATGACACACTCATAATCCTAGATCGCGGTCATAGGTGGTACCCATTAATTGGTAACCAGATATTTACGTATATGATGAAATGCGAAGTGCCTGAGAGTTATAGTGTACTATCATCCGGTAATCTGATTGAGGAAACAGATTCAGGTAATTCCGTTTTTATATATGAATGTGATAAACCGGTTCTCAAAATGCCTTTAATAGTTTTCAAACGAGGCTACTTTCAAAATGTTGAATTACTATCTGACGAAAACAAATTAGAATATTATTCGCAAGAGCCAGATTCTACTACAATAAATAGAATATTAAATCAAGCTGATAGCATTCTTAGTTACTTCAGTACAAAGATTGGTCCTTACTCGAGAGAGGAATTAATATACTTTGAAGTATCTGATTTTGGAGGTATAAATGTCGGCAGTGGTTTATTAACGATTGGGAGTCAATCCATTGAAATGATAAATAAAGGTTACAAGGATATGTTGATCCTGACGATAGCTCAACAGTGGTTTGGCGCAAATGTTTTTGCAGATTTTTCTGAACCTGGTTTTTTCTTTTTCACAATTTCATTGCCACACTACCTTAAGCTTATGTATATCAAGGATAATGCAGGTGAAGCAGCATTTAACAATGCACTGCTAAAACCACTCGATAGCTATAAAGAATTCGCCGGGAACGAGAGTGATATACCTATTATCAATGTTGATATGCCAAATACAAGAGAAAAGGGACTGATACTCTATGCAAAAGGACCATATGTATTAAATATTATAGCACAAGAAATGGGGATTGAAACCTGGAAATTATTTTTGATGGATATCTACAAGACTTTCAGTGGAAAAATTATGTCCTTGGACGATTTTGAAAACTATATTAATGAATATGATACGAGCGGAAAATCTTTAGCTTTATTTAAAAAGTTGATAAACGAAAAAGGATTGCCAAAAGAATAAATATAATTCAGCTATCATTATCCGATTTAAGCTGGTGCTGATTTTATGATTTTGATTGTAATGGCTACGGTGTTTTATATAACGAAAAGGATAAAGTTTTAATATCTTTAACATTATTTTTTGAATAAAAGATGCTCAAAATCAGCAACATAGAACTACACAAAGCTATTCTCCTCGAACCAATGGAAGATGTAACGGATATTTCTTTTTATTTGTCTTAAAGCATATCATTAAAATTCTTAATACTTGCACACTTTTCTGACTCTCATGTAAGAATTCAAATAGTGTAAAACAGCTTTAGTATGTGTATATTTGCTGCAATCATACACAACAAAAACTGTTATAAAATGAGAACAAATATTGTAATAGATGATAAATTAATGTCTATTGCATTCAAGACCTCAGGTCTGAGTACAAAAAAAGAAGTTGTCGAGGAAGCCTTGCGGCTTCTGATCAAAGTTAAGGATCAGCAGAAGTTAAAAAAGCTGAGAGGCAAATTAAAATGGGAAGGAAACCTCGATGAAATGAGGACACATAAATGATCCTTGTTGATTCAACCGTTTTGATCGATTACTTCAACGGAACCGATAATTGGCAGGTTGAAAAATTGGACGAATGTCTTGGAAAGGAAATTTTAGTTATAGGTGATTATATACTTGCTGAAGTTCTACAAGGTTTCAAAAGGGATAGTGATTATGAAACCGCAAAGAATGTTTTAAATGCGTTTCCTTGCCTGAGTATATGTGGTGAAGAAATAGCTGTAAAGAGTGCAGAAAATTACAGGAAATTGAGAAAGAAAGGAATAACTATCAGAAAAACAATTGATGTTATCATCAGTACATTCTGTATTGAGAATAAACTAATGCTTCTTCATAATGACAGAGATTTTTTGCCTTTTGAAAAACACCTGGAGTTACAAGTATTATCTGCAAAAAGTAATTAGAAAATAGAACTAATGCTGAAGATCGGTAACATAGAACTAAATAAAGCCATCCTTCTCGCACCAATGGAAGATGTTACAGACATTTCCTTCCGTTTGGTTTGCAGGGAGTTGGGTGCGGATATTGTTTACACAGAATTTGTAAACTCAGAGGGATTGGTACGCGCAAATGCAAAAACTCATCAGAAGCTAAAAATTATTGAAGAAGAACGACCGGTTGGAATACAGATTTACGGTGCGAATATTAAATCAATGGTTGGTGCTGCTAAAATTGCAGAAGCTGAAAATCCGGATTTAATAGACATCAATGCCGGATGTTGGGTTAAGGGAGTTGTCGGTTGTGGTGCAGGTTCAGCTTTGTTAAAAGATCCTCCTTATATGCAGGAGTTAGTAAAAGCAGTTGTGGATTCTACTTCATTACCTGTAACAGTTAAAACGAGATTAGGTTGGGATGAGAACAGCATTCAGATTCTTGAAGTTGCAAAAAGAATGGAAGATGCCGGTGCTGTTGCTTTAACTGTTCACTGCAGAACGAGAAAGGTCGGACACAGTGGAGATGCTGACTGGAGCTGGATTCCGAAAGTCAAAGAAGTTGTAAACATTCCTGTTTTCCTGAATGGAAATGTTCTTACCGCACACGATGTAAAAAAAGCATTCGATGAAACCGGTGCTGATGGAATTATGATTGCGAGAGGAGCAATTGGAAATCCGTGGATATTCAAAGAAGCAAAAGAGCTTCTCTCAACCGGTACTATCACAACAGTTGTTGATGAAGAGATGAGAATAAAAACATGTCTCAAACATCTTAAGCTT
>DATIJX010000011.1:0-32777 GCA_035478175.1 Ignavibacteriaceae bacterium | reverse complement strand
ACCCGCCCAAAGTCCAACTGTCACAGCAGGATTTAGATGACAGCCCGAAATATGTCCGATTGCATAAGCCATTGTGAGAACAGTTAAGCCAAATGCTAAGGCAACACCAAGCAACCCGATACCAACACCGGGAAATGCAGCGGCAAGCACTGCACTACCGCAGCCACCTAGTACCAGCCAGAAAGTTCCGAAAAATTCAGCTAACATTTTTTTTGAATCCATTTTGCCCTCCGAATAGAAATTTGATTTATAGTTAATTAAATGAGTTACATATTAGTCAGAACAGAAATGTATACCCTCTAAACTGCCTGCTCAAAATTATGAAAAACTTTATTGCAACACTTTATATGATTTGTTAATTTGTTCCCATAATTGTAATGACTTGTAAAGATCGGTTTTCTCAAAATATTCTTTTTCATAACCTATTCTTAAAGTACCTTCAATAATATCGCAATTAACATTTTGACCCCTCATATTTCCAAAATTCATTCTTAATCCAATATCTAATGCTTTCACAATATCATGACCATTACATAATTGCAATGGATCGGGGTTATGCTGTTTTATAGAAATTAATTTACTTTTAAGATCACTGAAAGAGACTGAACAATTTGGAGTGTTATTTATTACAGCATTCATTAAATGATCTTCATCCAACCTAAAATTTCTATGATCAATAAAGTGAGAAAAACTTAAACCTTTAAATTTCAATGCTAAGTTATTCTTAAATGGAGATGATATCCAACGCAAATATCCAATAGGTTTCACCATATCAATTAAATAGTCACGCGGTGTTTTTGAAATATTATCTGTTTTTTTTTGATTTGAAAATTCAGATAATAATTTATCAAAAGACGGTGAAGAAATTAGCATCATGTCAAAATCGTGTGTATCAGTTAATATGATATTCTTGCTTTGAGGTGAGTAATGCTCTATTTTCCAAAAGTCTGAATCAACTACACTCATGATTCCAGTGAAATTAGAATTTTCGAGTATTCTCAATGCGCCAAGAGAATTCTTTTTACTATTTGAGGGGATCAATAATGTTTTATTTTTATCAACAAAGCGAGATAAAACTCTGGAGTCAGTAGTCCCCTCAGTTAAGATAATTGCACCAGTATGTTGTGTCCGACTAAGTTTTACTTCATTTGCTATATCAATCGGCCCTAGAAGTTTCCACATCCTCAGGTCCCTTTAATTCAACGGTTAGATCCCATCTATCTTGGATGATAGATGGGGAATGAGTAGCGAGTAATAAATCAAATTTAGATAACTTTATTATTTCTTGCATATCGCTGAGAAATTGCTGTTGCCAATAAACATGCAACGAAAGTTCAGGTTCATCCACTAAAATTAGAGAATCAGGCTTAACTTTAAATAGTAATTCATAAAAGAGAACTAATTCGTGTTGTTCACCGGAAGATAAGTTTGCCGCTGAGATTTGCTTTTCATTTCTTCCTAAAAATGTAAATCCCCCCTTTTTACTAACGGACATCTTTTTATAAAGGAATCGACTATTTACTATGTTAATAAGTAAATCAATCCTTCTAGTTAAATCATCCAATACTCCCAATTTTTTCTTTACATCGTCTATGTAAACAGACAACACTATCTTATTCGTTTCATCAATGTTTGTTAAATCTCTGAATTCCATTTCCTTATCTTTGTCCAATAAACCAGCTGTGACAAGCTGATTTCTTCTGTCCTCCAGTTCTTTTAATTCATTTTTTAATTGTTCAGGATCTCTAGGTTTCGAGAATCCACCTTTTACCAATCGAGTGGGAAATGTTCTATCCAGCGATTGAGATAATGATCCATATTCGGAAAGTTTCTCTTGGATGGCAGAAACCAACTCTTCAGAGTAGCTCAGCACAGATGGTGTCATAGAGGTTTTCTTATCAAGCCTATTAAATCTTCTTAACTTTATCGGTGAGAATAACCTCTGTGTTTCTATAAAATAAACATTAATTCTATTACTTAATTCTTTTATCCACGGAGGAATAGTTGATCTAGTACGTAACTCTTCTGGTAAAAGATCACCGAACCTTTCCAAGATGTCTGGTAAGTTCAGTAATTCTTGTGTAGGTAGGTATTGCCAAGACTGTGCACCAATGCGCCTAACTTCTGGAATAATATCTTCAATTATACTTATTGGAAAATCTAGCTTATAATTTTCATACATTTTTATTGTATGAAATTTTGTTTTTTTTCCTTTTTCAATAAGTTCAAATACGAGATCCTCCCTTTTCTGCTTAGTACTTAAATCATCAAATAGTCTTATATCTTTTTTAATTTTAATCAAATCGTCATTTTCAAATACAACACTAAATTCGACGAATGGAATTCTAGAAAAAACTCCATATTCACTTCGAAAAATTGAACTTAACATGGTTAATAATACCGTTTTACCAATTCCATTAGGCCCATGCATGATTGTAATTCGGTCATCCATCTTTAATTGAATGGCATGATTAAATATTCCGAATAACTTTTTCACTTCGATTTTTTTAATCCTCATATTCATTCCCTTTCGATGCTATTCAATTTAATTCCTTATTTTTAATCAATAAGTAATTTCCAGTCACAATGGTTATAAATCACTTATTTAAAGTTACACATCTAATCATTATTTTCAATCAAGTAAATCTTATAATTAAATTTTTGACTATGAAACAGAAATCATTTGTTATTATTGATGCAATGGCGATGGCTTACAAAGCCTATTATGCATTCATTAACCGACCGCTAAAAACTAAAAAGGGAGAACCTACCTCGGCTGTATTTGGTTTTGTGAGTCAGATGTTAAAAGTCCTCGAAGATCACAAACCGGACTACATAGCAGTAGCGACCGACTCAAAAGAAAAAACTTTCCGTCACGATAAATACGAAGCATATAAAGCTACACGTGAAGCAATGCCTGACGATATGATTCCGCAAATAGGAAGAATAAAGGAAATAGTTGAACTGATGAACATTCCTCTTTATATACTTCCCGGTTATGAAGCAGACGATATTATTGGAACTGTTGTTAAGCTTGCTGAGAAGAAAGGTATGATCTCTTATGCAATTACTCCGGACAAAGATTATATGCAGCTTGTAACTGATAAAACAATTGTCGCTAAACCAGGCAGAGGTTCTGATGAAGTAGTTTTCTATGATGTGAAAAAAGTAATTGAACATTATGGCTTTGAACCAAAACAGATGATAGATTACCTTGCTCTCGTTGGTGATAGTTCTGATAATATTCCAGGTGTTAAAGGTGTTGGTGAAAAGACTGCCCTTCCTTTAATTCAACAGTTCGGCTCGATTGAAAATATTTATAAGAATCTTGACAAAGTTGATAAACCCGCTGTGAAGAAAAAACTTGAAGACAGTAAGGAGAATGCTTTCCTATCCAAAGATCTGGTAACAATAAACTGCAGTGTACCGATGGATTTTGATTTTGATAAGGCGAAGTTTGAAAAACCTCAATTCGATAAGCTTCGTGAATTGTTTATTGAGCTTGAATTCAAAAATCTTTACACACGACTTCTCAAGGTTTATAACCATGGAGCTGAGAAAAAAGAAATTTCAAGTGAGGAGTTATTTACAGCTAAGACATTCGATAAATCCAAATCAAAGTATGAACTAATCACCACTAAAAAAGAAGCAGAGAAACTTGTAGAAAAATTGAATAAAGTTTCTTTATTTGTTTTTGATACTGAGACTGATTCATTGGATCCATTCAAATTGAATATTCTTGGAGCTTCATTCTCTACAAAAGCAGGAGAAGGATATTTTATAGCCATTGACCCCGGCAGTAAAATCTTTTCAGATGGAAAGAAGCGGTTACCCGTTGATGATTTCAAAAAGATTTTCAAACCACTTTTCGAAAACAAAAAGATTAAAAAGGTTTGTCAGAATGGTAAGTATGACATTTCGGTTATGCGTGGCCTGGGAATTAAAGTCGAGAATTTTTATTTCGATACTATGGTTGCAAGCTACATTATCGATCCTGACCAAAAACATGGTATGGATGCTCTTTCGGAAAAATATTTAAGCTATCAGCCTATTCCCCTCTCTGATTTGATTGGTGATAAAAAAGATCCAACTAAAATGTATGACGTTGAAGTTGAGAAACTTTCTGATTATGCTGCCGAAGATGCAGACATTACTTTTCAGCTTTATGAAATTCTAAATGCAGAAATAAAAAAAGAAAATCTTGACAAGGTTGCTTTTGAAGTTGACTTTCCTCTCATTCCTGTTCTTGAAGATATGGAGTATGAAGGAGTAAAGATTGACAAAGCAGCGCTCGATAGTTTCAGCAAAGAATTGAAAATATTGATCACAGATTACACGAAAAAGATTCATAAAATCGCTGGAGAAGAATTCAATATCAGTTCACCAAAACAACTTCAGGTTATTCTTTTTGAAAAGCTTGGACTAGCTTCAGGCAGAAAAACAAAAACAGGGTTTTCAACTGATGCCCGTGCACTCGAAAATCTCAGAGGTGAACATGAAATCGTTGATATTATCCTTGACTACAGACAAGTAACAAAATTAAAGTCAACTTATTCTGATGCGTTGCCAAATCTTATCAATCCTAAAACAGGAAGAGTGCACACAGATTTTAATCAAACTATTGCCGCTACAGGTAGACTTTCTAGTCTGAATCCTAACTTGCAAAACATTCCAATCAGAACTGAGTTGGGGAAGGAAATCCGAAAAGCATTTGTACCAAGAGATAAATATTATGTTTTACTCAGTGCTGATTACAGCCAGATTGAGCTCCGTTTACTGGCAGCAATTTGTAAAGATGAAGCATTGATGAAAGCATTTAAAGGTGGTGAAGATATTCATCGAAGCACTGCGGCACTTGTGTTTATGGTTGATCCGAAAGATGTTACGCCTGATATGAGAAGAAAAGCTAAAGAAGTTAACTTCGGAATTCTGTACGGCATTGGTCCTTTTGGATTGAAAACAAGATTAGGAATTCCACAATCTCACGCTAAAGATATAATTGAGCTCTATTTTAAGACGTTCAAGAATGTCAGGAATTATATGGATGATTCTGTGAAGAAAGCACAGGAAAAAGGATTCGCTGAAACATTGCTTGGCCGAAGACGTTTTCTTAAAAATATAAACAGTAATAATAGAGTTGTCCGACAATTTGAAGAAAGAGTTGCAATCAATATGCCTATTCAGGGAGCAGCCGCAGATATGATAAAACTTGCGATGATAAAAATTCATAGTGAACTAGAAAAAAGAAAAGCTAAAACTAAAATGGTTCTGCAAGTGCATGATGAACTCTTGTTCGATGCCCATAAAGATGAAGTTGATGATCTTCGTCCAATGATAAAAGAAATTATGGAAACAGCAATGCCGGTTGATGTTCCAATTGTCGTTGATACTGGTGTTGGAGATAACTGGCTGGATGCGCACTAAACCAGATTAAGAGTATGATTAAGATTAAGAGCGAAAAGATAAAAAAGATTTTATGTATAAAACCGCGTGGTATTGGCGATATTATTCTTTCTACCATCGTACTCGAAAATTTGAATTCAGCATTTCCCCATTCTGAAATTCATTACCTCACTGAAGAATTTGCAAAACGTTCGGTTGAGAATAATCCATTCGTATCAAGGATTTTAACTTTCAATAAAAAGGATTTTGTACTTTCCATTATCAGAAAGGTCAGAAAAGAAAAGTATGATCTGGTTTTTGATTTCTGGTCAAATCCAAAGACTGCTCAGATCACCTTCCTTTCAGGTGCTAAATACAGAGTTGGTTATGAAAAACGAGGAAGAAAATATGCATACAATTTTATCGGCAAAGCAGGAACAATGGGTGAACACGCAGCCGAAGATAATCTTGTTCTATTAAACGCTCTTAATATTCCAATTATTTCAAAACGAATAATTTATCAAACTACGAAAGAAGAGAAACTCTTTGCTGAAAAATTTTTGAATGAATCTAATATTCAAAATGAAAAATTATTGATTGGCATTATTCCCTCAGGTGGCTGGGAGTCGAAAAGATGTGACCCTGTTAAATGGATAAAAATATGTCAGGAGATTCAGAAAAAATATCAAGCTCAATTTTTAATTTTATGGGGTCCGGGAGATGAAAAGGATGCAACGGTAATATCACACGGATTACTCCCTCCTCCGTTACTAACTCCAAAATCAAGTTTCGGAGAACTTTCTGCATTGATTGAAAAATGTGATCTAATTATTGCTAACGATTCGGGTCCGATGCATGTTTCAGCAGCACTTGGCAAACCAACACTTGGTATTTTTGGTCCAACGGATCCAATAGCACATCGACCTTACTCAGCAAATTCTTCATACGTTATTCATTCTGAACTTCATTGTATTAAATGCACAAAACTTGTTTGTCCATATAATCACGAATGTATGCTTGCATTACCAATTGAAAAGGTTATGACAGAAGTTGAAAAGTTGATGAAGTTGACTGGGAAGTTTTAGCTTTGTGTAAAGTTGAATAAGCCTCATCGAAGAATGTATTTAGTTTTTCAGCGTATCTCTCCAGAGTAAATTCTTGAATGAAATTTTCCTCAGCAAGCGATCCATACTGGTTGGCCAAAATTTTATTGTCTGTCAAAGTTATGACATGCTGAGTTAATTCATCAGGTTTGGCTAAATTAAACAACAAACCATTTTTCTTGTGTTCAATAAATTCATCATTTCCAAGAATATCGGAAGCAATAATTGGCAAACCTGAAGCAGCAGCTTCGAGTAGTGCTAAAGAAAATCCTTCTGAACGTGAAGGAAGTAGAAAGATATCCATCGCTTTGTAGTATTCGTAAATATTATCAATGAAGCCGGGCATTATTATTTTCTCTTCGGAAATCCCAAAAGTAGAGGCATATTCAACAACCGCTTTTTGATTTTCTTTTGGAATTCCGATGATAAGCAAAACAAATCTATCATCAAGTTTTGAAAAGGCTTCGAATAAAATATCAAATCCCTTTCGTTCTTTATGAAACCAGCTTGATATACCCAAAACGATTTTATCTTTCATTCCATAGTGATTCCGAATCTGCTCGCCTGAAATGTTCGAAATATTACCTGGAATCTCAGTGGTATTATGAATTACAAGAACTTTACTTTTCTTTATTCCCTCGTTGATTAAATTCTCAGCCACGCCTTGACTGCAAGCAATCATATAATCAAAATATCGGTTATAAAGTATCGATCCGATGAAAGGTGTGCTTAAAGAAATATTTTGTCTGTATGCAACACTTATTAATTCTTTTTTAAACTTTGCCTTAAGTTTCATCACAACTTTCCTATCCTGCGAGTGATAGGCCACGGCAAAATCAGGATGATCCGTACCAATTTTTTGAATCACTACTTTTACTAATGAAGAAAGTTTTTGTCTGCTATCAAGTTCAACAATTGGAATTCTCTTCTCCAAGGCTCTTCTTTTTGTCACTGAATCTTTGGATACAAAGAGTTTTACTCTATGCCCTTTGTCTAACAAAGCTTTAGAGCTTAATATGGCCATCTTTGCACTTCCTGCGTAACCATCACCAAAACTGAACTGAAATATTTTGTAATTCATCTTTGATTTTTAATTTCTGATATTGAGAATAATTATGTTTAATTTTGTACTATATTAAGTGAATAAAGCTAGTTCAAAATTACAAATAATTAAATGATGGATTAATATATGCCGCAAGAAATTCCATCTTGCAAAAGATTTTCCGGATACAAGCCCTGTTATCCTGATCATAACTGCTGGGAAAATGGGTGCAAAGATAACATTCCAACCGGGACAAAAATTCTCATAATCAATCTTGATGCGATGGGCGATGTACTTATGACAACAGCTCAGTTACCGGCTTTGAAGAGAAAATTTCCTGAATCAACTATTTACTGGATTACTTTAAAGAATGCTGCTCCACTTCTGTTTAATAATCCTTTGGTTGACCATATTTATACTTTTGATTCAACAGCTATACTTATCCTTCAACAGATGAATTTTGATTACGTATTGAATGTAGATAAGTCACAACAATCATGCGCTTTACTCAATAGTTTAAACAGCAAAAATAAATTGGGATTCGGACTGAATTCAGACGGAAAAATTATTCCTGTTAATGAGGGAGCATACTACAATTATCATCTTGGTATGGACGATCATTTCAAGTTCAAAGTCAATCAACGAACCGGGCAGGATTATTTAGCAGAAACTTTCGAACTTGATTACAATAGGGATGAGTACGTTTACGAATTAACAGGAGAAGAAAAGTTCTTCATCGAAAAGTATAAAAAGAAATCAGGCATAAAAAAGAAGGATAAGGTGGTTGGATTCAATACAGGTTGCTCCGAATTGTATCCAAATAAGAAGATGACTATTGATCAGCATATATATTTAATCAGACAACTTCTTAAAAAGAAATATAAAGTTGTTTTACTTGGTGGACCAGAAGATACTCAACGAAATAAAGAAATATTTTCTCCTTTCAAAGGAAAGATAATCAACACTCCAACCAGGGAAGGATTAAGGCGAGGTATTTGCTATGAAAGCATTCCAGATATAGTAGTTACAGGAGATTCTCTGGGAATGCACATAGCTTTAGCATTAAAAAAATATACAATTGTTTGGTTTGGTGTAAGTTGCTGGACAGAAATTGAGCTTTACGATCGGGGTGTTAAATTATTCCAGGAAGATTTATTCTGTTCACCCTGCTGGAAAAGGCAATGTCCTTACGATCTCGAATGTATTAAGCTGATCGATCTTGATAGAATAGTAAGCGAAGTCGATACATATTTTAATAAATAAATTTTTAAAATGAGTATAAACCTCATTAATAACAATCCGTTTGAAACCGCTAGAATAAAATCTAAACCTTTGATTTTAGATGGTGCAATGGGTAGTTATTTACAGCAACAAGGTCTTGCAACAGATGATGTTCTTTGGACTACAAATATAAATAACACTAACCCTGATCTAATTGTTCAAACCCATTTAGAATATATTGAAGCGGGAGCAGATATAATTACTACAAATACTTTTAGGACGAATCCGTCTTCATTAACTAAAGCAGGTATAAGTAATGTAGCTGAATTTGTTAAAGAAGCTGTTGCTCTTGCACACCAATCAGTGATAGGAAAAAAAGTTCTCATAGCCGGTTCAAACGCACCTGCTGAAGATTGTTATCAAATAAAACGAACTTTAAGCCAGGAAAATTTGGCAATGAATCACTGTAAACACATTGATTTACTTATAGATAACGGAGTGGACTTTGTTTTAAATGAAACCCAAAGCCATCTTGATGAACTTAGAATTATTTGTGACCACTGTGATAAAAATGAAATACCTTATGCGATCAGTCTCTACGCAAACCGATCAACGCATTTATTATCAGGTGAAAACCTGGAGACTGCATTATCATTTTTCAATGATCACAATGTTCTGGCTATTGGACTAAATTGCATTTCTCCAAAATTTTTTGAAAAAGTCATTGGGAGCATTCAACTACCTGAAAAATGGGGATTCTATTTGAATTGCGGAAGCGGACAACATACGGATAAAAATATCGAATGTGGAATTCAGCCCATTGAGTATCTTGAAATAATTAAAAAATCCATATTATATAAACCATCTTTTATTGGCTCCTGTTGCGGTTCAAGTCCTGCTCACACAAAGATAATAAGAAAGTATTTGGATGGACAAAATTACAGTTGAATCCCCTGCTAAAATTAACCTCGGATTGAATGTTGTCAGAAAGAGAGATGATGGATATCATGATCTTGAAACTATCTTTCTTCCAATTATGCTTTCAGATAGAATTACCTTTTGTAAATCGGATAAGCTAATGCTTCGCACTGATTCCGTCTTGTTGAATGAACTAAAAGATAATATAATCCTAAAAGCGATCAGATTGCTTGAAAAACAAACTAACAAAACTATTGCACTGGATATTGTCGTTAAAAAAGTAATACCAATCGGCGGCGGGCTTGGCGGTGGAAGTTCAAATGCTGCAACAACTCTAAAAACGGTTAATAAAATGTTTGACCTTGGACTTAGCTATCACGAATTATCTAAACTAGCCCTAGACCTCGGCTCCGATGTTCCGTATTTTTTAAATCCTGTTTCTTCCTATGCTGAATCAAGAGGTGAACTACTTTATCCTCTAAACATAGAAATTCCTTACCCTATTCTGATTATTAATCCACGAATTAAGATTGATACTGCCTGGGCTTTCAAAAGGATCAAACCGGTAACTCCTGTTAAGAATCTGCGACAAATTTTTCAGAAAAGTTTGGATGATTTTGATAAACTTAAATCTTACGTGAAGAATGATTTTGAGGAAGTGGTATTCAACGAGTTTCCGCTGCTAAAGCAAATTAAAGAAGAACTTTACAAGCAGGGAGCAGAATTTTCTTTGATGAGTGGAACCGGATCAACTGTCTATGGAATATTTTCTAATCTACAGAAAGCTTATTGGGCTGAAGAATTTTTCAAGCAGAAGTATTTCACTTTCTTGAACAATCCTTTTACCAAAAGAGCAATCACCTGACTCCACTTTCAGTAAACTCGACAACACCTTTCGTTGCATTTACCTTAATATTTAATCCAATTGGTATTGTGACAATATCCTTAATATGACCGTGCGGGAATGAATGAATCACCGGAATTTTTAAATCTCTGAAATAATCATTCCACACTTCTTCAAGAGTCAATGTTTTTTTATTCTTATCAAGCTCGACACAATCTGTAAAATTACCAAGAATAATTCCTTTCACTTTCTTAAATACATTGTTCAGTTTTAGTTGATTAAACATTCTATCAATTTTATAAGGTGGTTCACTGATATCTTCCAGCAAAAGAATTTTGTTTTTTAAGTCAGGCAAAAATTTTGTTCCTAATAAGGAGACAAATACCGCCAGGTTTCCTCCTGCAAGTCTGCCTGCAGTAATTCCCGAGTTTAGACTTTGTAGTTTATCAAACTTAGGGAGTTTGACTTCACCAAATTTCTTGGTTGATGTAATCATCCTCCAAAAATTTTCTTCAGTATAAGTGCTGACATTTTTAGAAAAGTTTGGAAGCACCATTGGTCCGGCAAAAGTGATGAGATTAGCCTTTTGTAAAAATGCCATCTGAAGAGCTGTGATTTCACTGAAACCAACAAATATCTTCGGATTGTTTCGAATTATTTTATAATCAATTTTGTCAAGTAATCTAAATGCACCATATCCTCCTCGTAAACAAAATATTGCTTTAACTTTTTTATCACAAAACATTTGATGAATGTCATCAACTCTTTCTGCATCTGTTCCAGCTAAATATCCTCTGCTTTTTCCAACATTATTTCCAAGAATCGTCTGATAGCCTAATCCCTCAATATATTTAACACCACTTTCAATTAAAGTTAAGTCATCTGGTGAGGAAGCTGGTGAGATTATACCAATGAGGTCTCCCTTCAGCAGTTTTTTGGGTTTTAAATAATTCATAATTTTTTAACATTCAATAAGTGTCAAAATCATTTATATTTTCATACCATAATATTAAATGATTATGCAAATTTAGCCTAATCAAAGAATCAAATAAATTTCTTGATTAATAATGATTTGTGATCTGTAGCAATTATGCTTCATTCAATTACAATTAACAAAAATTTTATCGTTATAAACTAATTATTTTGATATATTTCAATAAGTAAACTTGTCAAATAATTTCACTATTAAATGTTAAATAAGAAAATTTTATATATATGTGGTTCGATGAATCAAACCACGCAAATGCACAAAATTTCCCTTGAATTATCGGAACATGAGGCTTACTTCACACCATTTTTTGCCACCGGCTTTTTAGGATTATTAAACAGGTTAAAATTAATTGAATTTACAATTTTGGGTGGAGTATTTAAACGTAATACACTTAATTACCTCAAAGAGAATAAACTAAATATAGATTACCGCGGTAAAAATGATGATTATGATTTGGTTTTCACTTCTCAAGATCTCACAGTTCCTAGCAATATTAAAAAATTTAAAACCATTCTTGTTCAGGAAGGTATGACCGATCCGCCTGATTGGAGATATCACGTTACCAGATTTTTACATCTTTACAGGTGGTGTGCAAGTACTTCAATGACAGGATTGTCTCATCAGTACGACTACTTTTGTGTTGCGTCCGAAGGATTCAGAACACAATTTATCGAAAGAGGTATCAACCCAAATAAAATTCGTGTAACTGGAATTCCTAACTTTGATAATTTAAATGAAATGAAAGAACTTAAGTTTGAGCATAAGAACTTTGTCTTAGTAGCGACTTCAGATATTAGAGAGACACTTAAATATGAGAACAGAAAAAAGCTCATAAATTTTGTACTTAAAATTGCTAATGGGAGGAAGCTTATTTTTAAGCTTCATCCAAATGAAAATGTAAAAAAGCGAATTGCTGAAATAAAAAAATATGCTCCTGATGCTTTAGTCTATCACGGCGTAAGTATTGATCCACTGCTGGCTAATTGTGATGTTTTAATCACACGATTTTCCAGTACAATTTTTCCTGCACAGGTGTTAGGGAAAGAAGTTTATTGCGATATCGATAATGATGAGTTAAAAAAATTAGTCCCGATTCAAAATAACGGCACATCTGCAAAAAATATTGCAGAGGTTGCAAATGAATTACTGACATCCCAATCTGTTGAAAGACCAAAAGTAAAAGACAAATACTATTCCGACTTAATACATCACATTAAGTATCCTTTAAAACGAAAATTAGCCCGAACACATACCGGACATTAATCTTTTTCAAGTTGATTACATCTCCTAAAATTGTTACGATTATCCAGGCACGTATGGGCTCCAAACGCCTGCCCGGAAAAGTTTTTCTGCATCTTGCCGATAAGCCGCTTCTGTTGAGAATGTGTGAGCGTGTCTCTTACTCACGACTTGCCGGAGAAATTATTGTCGCAATAACTGAGGATGAATCCGACAATGAATTGTTAAGGTTGTGTCAGCAAAATAAAATAAATGTTTTTCGTGGACATTCGCTTGATCTTCTCGATAGACATTACAAAGCCGCTAAAGAATACAATGCAGAAGTATTGATTAAAATACCTTCTGATTGTCCATTGATTGATCCTGAAATAATCGATAAAGTCATCCAGTATTATATTAGCAATAGGGATAAAATTGATTTTGTGAGTAACCTTCATCCCCCAACTTATCCTGATGGTAATGATGTTGAAATAATAAGTTTTAAAACGCTGGAAAATGCCTGGATAAATGCCAAAAAGGATTTCGAGCGTGAACATACAACGCCGTATATCTGGGAAAATCCAGATAAGTTCAGAATTGGAAACGTTGTTTGGGAATCGGGTCTTGATTACTCTATGACTCACAGATTTACGATTGATTATAAAGAAGACTATGAGTTTATAAAGAGAGTTTACGATGAGTTATTTGAGGATAACAATAGATTTGGTTTAAAAGATATCTTAGCGCTTCTTGCAAAAAAGCCTGAGATAAAAAAGATAAACGAAATGTACGCCGGAGTTAATTGGTACAGAAACCATCTCAATGAACTAAAAACAATTTCTCCGGAACGAACAAGGAAATTATAATAACAAACGATATCCAATAAATATGCCTAACAAAGTAGAATTCAACAAAGAATTTCCTTCAATAAAAAAATCAGACGAGCTTTATCAAAAAGCATTAAATCTCATCCCATGCACAACTCAAACACTCGCTAAAGGACCACAGCAAAATGTCAAAGGAATTGCTCCCAAATATTTAGTAAAAGGAAAAGGTTCACACGTTTGGGATGTTGATGGAAATGAATATTTGGACTTCAATATGGCTATCGGTCCCCTTTCGCTTGGTTACGCTTATGATAAAGTTGATGATGCAATAAAGAAGCAGCTTGAAGATGGGATAACGTTTTCTCTTATGCATCCATTGGAAGTTGAGGTTGCAGAATTATTGAATCAAATAATTCCAAATGCTGAATCAGTCAGATACAGCAAATCAGGTGCAGACGTTACTTCTGCGGCGATAAGAGTTGCAAGAGCATATACAAAAAGAGAAAAAGTTTTATGCTGCGGTTATCACGGCTGGCACGACTGGTATATTTCTGTAACAGATCGAAATGCCGGTATTCCCAAAGCTATCCAGGATCTGACATTTACTTTTAACTATAATGATATTCAGTCTGTAATTGATTCTATTGATGATGATACAGCTGCAGTTATACTTGAACCATTTGTATTCGAAGCTCCTAAAGATAACTTCCTGCAAAAATTGAGAGAACTGTGTGATAAGAACGGAACTCTTTTAATCTTTGATGAAATGTGGACAGGTTTCAGAATTGCACTCGGAGGAGCGCAGGAATATTTTGGTGTTAAAGCTGATCTTGCCTGTTTCTCAAAGGCTGTCGCCAATGGAATGCCGATAGGAATACTTGTCGGAAGAAAAGAGGTTATGAATGTTCTTGAAAAAGATGTTTTCTTTTTTACAACTTTCGGTGGTGAAGCTTTATCACTTGCAGCCGCAAAAGCTACAATCAATGAATTGAAAGAAAAGAACGTTCCAGCTTATCTTGCATTGCAAGGGAAAAAATTAAAGGAAGGTTATAATAAAATTGCCGAAGAATTTAATATGGCTTATACAAAATGTATTGGTTATGAATGTCGTTCAATGATAACCTTTGATGCTTCTGCCGGAAATCCTTTAGAAATGAAATCGCTTGTTCAGCAGGAAATGATCAAACGTGGAATACTTTGGGGTGGTTTTCATAATATGAGTTTTTCTCACACAGACAAAGATTTTGAGTATACATTGAAAGCGTATCGGGATGTCCTTCCAATCCTGAAAAAAGCTGTTGATGAAAAAAACGTACGTGGTTATCTGAAAGGAGAACCTGTTGAACCTGTCTTTAGAAAAATAACTAACTTCAATACTAAACCGAAGAAAAAATAAATTGTCTGAAGAAAAGAAAATACCTGAACTGTTTTCACTCAAAGAGAAAGTTGCTGTAGTAACCGGTGCACTTGGCCTGATTGGTAAACACCACTGTCATGCACTTGCAGAGGCAGGTGCAAGCGTTGTTGTTTGTGATTTGAATGAAAGCGAATGTGCAAAATTTGCCGCCACCCTTCCCGCTTTATCATTGGGTATATCAGTAGATATCACTCATAAAAAATCAGTAAAAGATCTGAAGGATAAAGTACTCAGCAATTATGGCAAGATTGATATCTTAGTGAACAATGCTGCAATAAATGACAAGTTCGAAGATCCGATTGCTGCACTAGAAGAATCCAAATTTGAAAATTACCCGGTTGAAATGTTCAGGAAGTCACTTGATGTAAATGTAACCGGAATGTTCCTCTGCTCTCAGGTTATCGGAACTGAAATGGCAAACAGAGGTTATGGTAGTATAATAAATGTAGCTTCTACATATGGCATCGTAGCACCTGATCAATCAATTTATAAAAATGAAAAAGGCGAACAAACATTTTATAAATCTGCTGCATATCCTGTTACAAAAGGAGCCGTAATTTCTTTCACAAGATTTCTTGCAGCCTACTGGGGAAATAAAGGTGTCAGAGTTAACACTTTATCTCCGGGAGGAGTTAGAGATAACCAGGAAGAATTTTTTGTGAAGAATTATTCTGCAAAAACTCCGCTCGGAAGAATGGCTCATCCGACAGATTACAAAGGAGCTCTGGTTTTTCTTGCGAGTGATGCTTCAGGTTATATGACAGGTGCTAATCTCGTAGTTGATGGAGGTTGGACAGCATGGTAATTGTCGTTTGTCATTCCGAACCTGCCTTGCCGTCAGGCAGGCTTGATTCGGAATCTTTTTTCAGAATGTTAAAGATGCTGAAACAAGTTCAGCATATTTTCTATTGACGGAGGGTTGTACAGCATGGTAATCGACAATCAACTAAAACAAAAGAATCTGCATCTAAAAGAAAAACTTCAAAAGATTAAAGTCGTTCTCACTGATAACGATGGCGTGCTTACAGATGCAGGTGTTTACTTCTCTGCAAAGGGTGAAGAGCTAAAAAGATTTTCGATACGTGATGGAATGGGTATCGAACGAATGAGAAAATATGCCGGTGTTGAAACTATTATTATCACAGGAGAAGAATCTGGTTCAGTAAGAACAAGAGCAGAGAAATTAAAAATTAAAGAATTTTATCTTGGTGTTAAGAAAAAAGAAGATTTACTTCCAGAGATAATGAAAAAGAATGGAGTTACTCTTGAAGAAATTGCGTTCGTCGGAGACGATTCAAATGATGTTGAGATAATGAAATTAGTTGGCTTCAGAGCAACTCCTGCTGATGGTATGAGCTTTATAAAAGAAATTTCAGATTATATATGTGAAAACAAAGGCGGTAATGGTGCATTCAGAGAAGTTGCTGAATTAATTATCGCTTTCAAAAATAAATAATGCTTTTATTCTTTGTATGAGAATTTAATTATGAGATCAATCAAAGTCGGAAAAATAAACATTGGTGATGGTCATCCTGTTTTTATCGTTGCTGAGATCGGGATCAACCATAACGGCTCACTCGAAATCGCAAAGAAGCTTATAGAAGGTGCAAAAGCTGCCGGCTGCGATGCAGTAAAGTTTCAGAAGCGAACTCCGGAGATTTGTGTTCCTAAAGATCAATGGAACATTGAAAGAGAAACTCCCTGGGGAAGAATGACGTATATTAATTACAGGCATAGAGTTGAATTTACAAAAGACGATTATTCAGAGATAGACAGGTTCTGCAAAGAAAAAGATATTGTTTGGTTTGCTTCCTGCTGGGATGAAGAAGCTGTTGATTTTATTCAGCAGTTTGATGTCCCAATTTTTAAAACTGCATCTGCTTCATTGACTGATAAAAACCTCTTGCTAAAACATATTAAGCTGAATAAACCTACAATCATCTCTACTGGTATGTCAACGATGGAAGAAATTGAAGAAGCCGAAAAAATATTCGAAGGAAAAAATATTCTTATTGCACACGCGACTTCATCATATCCCTGCCCTAATGAAGAATTAAACTTAAAAATGATTACTACCTTGCGTGAAAAATATCCTGAGATACCAATTGGTTATTCAGGACACGAGACTGGATTAGCTCCAACATGGGCTGCAGTATCTTTAGGTGCAAGTTTTGTTGAAAGACATATTACTTTAGACCGCGCTATGTGGGGAAGCGACCAGGCAGCATCGGTTGAACCAAACGGATTTAATAGGTTAGTAAGGAACATACGTGATATTGAAATTGCTTTGGGTGACGGAATTAAACGAGTATATCCAAGCGAAATGAGCGCACGGACAAAATTACGACGGGTTAAATAGATAGCTGAATGATAATCCAATATGAATAATATTTTTTCAGATATCGCTAATTGGGTTCAAAATTATTTTGCAAATATGTCCAATGCGGAACTTTATTCAACGTTAACGATCGTTGGAACTGCAATTTTTTTTATTATCACAGAGAGAATCTGGCCATATACAAAAGGCCAAAAAGTACTGCGTGAAGGTTTTTTTGATGATCTCGCTCTTTATACCATTGCACAGAGTTATATACTCGGTATCTTAATTTTCACCTATGTCATAAATTTCATTGATACATCAACAGGGCTTTCAAGATTACAGTTATTTAGAGATGTTCCCATCTGGATTCAATTGCTTTTCTTTTTAGTAACCCACGATCTCTATATTTACTGGATGCACAGATGGCAGCACAAGAACAAATATCTATGGCGGATTCACGAAGCACACCATTCACCAAAAAAAGTCGATTGGCTCTCAGGTTCAAGATCTCACGCTTTAGAGATTTTGATAAATCAAACGATTGAATTTCTTCCAATTGTTTTGCTCGGCTCCCCTCCTGAAGTAATTGCTTATAAAGGTGTAATCAGTGCTGTCTGGGGAATGTATATCCATTCAAACCTTAATGTTCGCACTGGAAAACTTCAAAGAATTATTAACGGACCTGAAATGCATCGCTGGCATCATTCAACAGGCAAAGGCAGGAACAGAAACTTTGCTACTAAGCTTGCTATATGGGATTGGATTTTTGGAACAGCATTCCTGCCAGAAACAAAACCGGATGAGTATGGTCTGAAGACTTCCTTTCCGAAGCATTTCTTTATGCAGACTTTATTTGCTTTTCGCACATTTAAAAAATCCAGCCGAACTATTCAAACAGAATCCGAAAGCTGAAATCCTGGTCACCGCATTCTTCAAACAGAAGTCAAAAAACTTTATTCTTTCGCTTGAAATGAGGCGCTTTCTAATAAATCAGACTGACTCAAATGAAATTTTTATATAGTAAATCGATTTTACATCATTTCTAAGATAATGTAATAAGGTTTAAGCCAATAAGTTTTTTATGTTACTAACTCACGTTACGCAGTACATACAATACTTTGTCATTCTGGCTTGTCCAGAATCTGAAAACAATCGATAATCACAGATTCCGGACTTCTTTCACTCGCCGGAATGACACGTATGCGTAACGTGAGTTACTAAGGTTTTTCAATAGCAACTATAACAAATGTAATTACTTGTTTCAAACTCAACTCGAAAATTTATTCTGCTAAAGTCAAATACCTTAGTAATAACTGATCAACAGGAAAACTTTTTACCTTATTACCTTATTTTGATTTTATACACAAAACATTAAAGCTGACCTGACGAAAAAATTAGTAATAATTATTTAAGCTTTTCTTAACGATATGTTAACATTCTCACTTTAGCTTTGGTCATCAAAAACAATCTATAGTGATTTTTTGTTAATAGCCCACATATCTGACCTTCACCTCAACAGCTTCTATAACGATTCTATATTTAAACGTGTAAATTATCTTCTCAAGCAAATCTCAGAAAATAAAGTTGATCATCTTATTATCACCGGTGATATTACTGATAACGCCTCTGAAAAAGATTTAGAGATATTCAGAAGAATACTGAATAAGTATGGATTTATGAACGGCGAAAAGTTGTCAATCATTCCTGGTAATCACGATATCTTCGGCGGTGTTCAGAAAGCTGAAGATATTTTTTCGTTCCCTGAAAGATGCAATTCAGTTAACTATAATAAAAGTGTTAACAACTTCTTAAGCTACTTCCCTGAAGCGTTTGGCAATTGCCACTATCTTTCGTCAAAAAATTATTTTCCGTTTACAAAAAAAATCAATAACACACTTATCATTGGACTCAATTCAATAGCTCGGTACTCAAAACTTTCTAATCCATTTGGTTCAAATGGCGAAATTGATGCAACTCAGTTCGGCGAATTATTTGATATTCTAAAAGCCACTGAAAAAGATGTGAAGCATAAAATCGTACTTATTCATCATCATTTCAATAAACTGAAGAATGAAGCAAAAAGTACATTCGGAAGTATATGGTCAGGCATTGAAAAACAAACAATGAAATTAAAAGGCAAGCGAAGACTTTTAAATTTATTCAGAGAATGTAAAGTTGACATCGTACTCCACGGCCACATTCATGAATCAAAAGAGTATTTCCGGAAAGATGCAAGGTTCCTGAATGCAGGAGCAACAATCAGAAGTAGCAACCAGTCAATGAAAATAAATTATCTGACAATCGCTAAAGGAAATATTGAGCTAGATATTCAGTCAATAGATTTTCCAGACAAATTTAAGAATGAATCAGAACCTATTTATAAGAAGGATAATCTTAAGTTGGTTAATGCTGCTTTAGTAACCTGATGAGTAATAATATTCGGGAAGAATTAATAATTACTTTTCCAATACGTAAGACAAATAAATCAACTCATACTCCTGGTTCCATTCGTTTCCTTGGGATTGTTCATCTTCAACTTTTTCTTTACCAATATTTCCCTCTCCTTGAACAACAGCAAAATCCTTTTCAGATTTATCCAGCTTTATCTTGTGAAAAAAATTGTTGAATTGAAATATTTCTTTAAAAGTCATTAGCATAAAATCCTTTTTAATTTCTTTCAAATGTATAGAATTATTGCTGCCGGTAAGTGAAGAAAAGGTTACGTTAACTTTAAATAATTGTTAAGAAGCGATTTTATTGCGGGGGAACTTCCCAAAGTGGAATGAACCCCGATTGTTTAATTACTTTTTGTCCCACAGGTGAAAGTACCCAATCGATAAAATTCTTTACTGCACCCTTAGGAGTTCTTGAAGTAAAAAAATGCAGATATCTGGTAATAGGATAAGAGTCGTTCTGAGCATTTTGTGTAGAAGGTTCAATTCCTTCAATATTTAATGAAGTAATTTTCCCTTTATAGCCAATGCTTCCATAACCAATAGCATTCTCATTAGCTTCTACAAACTCTATGATATCAGGAGTTGTAGGTTTAATTTCTACATCAGAACAATATTCTTCACCAAGAAGAATATGATCTCTAAAATATAAATGAGTGCCGGAATTTACATTCCGGATAACAGGAATAATTTTCTGATTTTTTCCGTTTAATTCTTTCCAGTTTACAATTTTGCATTCATAAATATTCCTGAGGTTATCAATTGTTAAATTTCGTACAGGATTAGCTGGATTTACATAAATGCATAGTGCATCTTTTGCAATCAGATAAAAGAGTCCAACAGTTCCGTAATAATCTGCAAGTGACTTTGCTTCTCCCGGCTTTAGATCTCGTGACGCTGTACAAATATCTACTTCTCCGTTAATCATAGCGTTAATGCCTAATGCTGTCCCTCCTCCGCTGACATAAACAGAAATACCCGGATAAAGCTTCATATATTCTTCAGCAAGCTTTTCAGTTAGTTGAAACATTGAGTCGGAGCCTTTTATTGTAATGCGTGCTACTTCGGTAGGTCTGAAACTGCATCCCAATAAGAATAGTAAAACTGTGGCGGATACTAGCAGTGATCTCATTTATTCATCTTTTTTTAATCATCTGAGAAAGTCAATTAGGAAGAAATAAATCAGGATATTATAGTTTTCCATTTGGGAAGATGACTAATTATTTATTCCAACTAGTAGAAATTATTACATCGGGAAAATTAAAATACTTTTTGAATTATGAGAAATATTAATTCAGGCGCACAATTAATGATCACTCTTCAACGTCTTCTTTCTCTTCTCCAAAAATATATTTTTCATAATTGTGCTTAATGAGTTGTGCTTCGACAATAAAGAAAACATCTTCTGCGATATTTGTAGAGTGATCGGCAACTCTTTCCAGCTCACGGGAAATTACAAGAAGTGCTACAGCAGCTTCAATATTGGCAGGGTTTTCTTTCATTATATCTTTGAGAATAGAATGATTCTCAGCATTCAGTTCATCAATCTTATCATCAGTTTTAATTACTTTCTTTGCCAGTTCAGCATTTCCGCCAATGTATGCATCAATAGCGTTCTTAAGAATTTCCTTAGTAAGATTAAACATCTCAGGGAGTTTTGTCCTTCTATAGAATTCCGGTTTCTTTTTAATAAGTATAAGGTTTTCTACAATGTTAACCGAAATATCTCCGATTCTTTCAAGGTCTGTATTTAGAGTCATTGAGGACATAATCATTCTAAGATCCATTGCTACTGGTTGGGTTAGTGCAAATATCTTCTGGCATATTTTTTCGATTTTCAAATCATATTTGTCAACTTTTTTATCCCGTTCTATAACCTGTTGTGCTAATTCAAGATTTTCTTCTTCTACTGCTTTGACTGCAAGCTGGAATTGTTCATCAACCAAACTGCACATTTTTAGAACGCGGGTTTTTAATTTTTCTAAATGTTCATCGAATAATCTTTGCATTTCTCTCTCCTTGAAAGATTTTAATTTACGAAAATATTAACCGAATCTACCCGTAATATAGTCTTCTGTTTGTTTATTGGAAGGGTTTGTGAAAATTTTTGATGTCTTATCTAACTCAACTAGACTACCAAGATAGAAGAAAGCAGTATAGTCACTTACTCTTGCCGCCTGCTGCAAATTATGAGTTACTATAACTATTGTATAATTTTTCTTGAGTTCGTGAATCAGCTCTTCAATTTTTGCTGTTGAAATTGGATCAAGAGCACTCGCTGGCTCATCCATAAGCAATATCTCCGGCTCGATTGCCAGAGCTCTGGCAATGCACAAACGCTGCTGCTGACCGCCTGATAAACCAAACGCTGATTCATTCAAACGATCTTTAACTTCTTCCCAAAGTGCCGCCTGTTTTAAACTTCTCTCAATGATTTCATCGAGTTCGTTTTTTGATTTCTTACCCAATCCACCGATCCTCAATCCGAAAGCAACATTATCATAAACTGATTTAGGGAAAGGATTTGATTTCTGAAATATCATACCGATTTTTTTTCTAAGCTCGACTACATCCATTCCCGATTTATAAATATCCTGTCCGTCAATTATTATTTCACCTTCAACTTTTACATCATCAATCAGTTCATTCATACGGTTTAGCGTTCTTAAAAAAGTTGATTTACCACAACCCGAGGGCCCTATCAAGGCAGAAACATTATTTGAAGGGATTTTCATATTTATATCATTTAATGCGATTACATCCCCGTAGTAGAAGTTCAAATGATTAACATCAATTTTAATTTTACCGGAGTGTGTGCCCTTTTGCTTTTCGGTTTGCTGCGCTAGACCCAATTCCTGTTCTTTCATATCATATAAATTCTAAAATGTTGATGACTTATATTTTTTTCTAAGATTAGCCCGAATAACCATTGCTGTAATATTCAGAAGTACTACTATTAAAATTAATAATAAAGTAGTGGTATATACCATTGGCATTGCCGCTTCAATGTTGGGAGATTGAAACCCAACGTCATAAATATGAAAACCGAGATGCATAAATTTTCTGTCAAGGTGGAAAAAAGGAAAATAAGAATCAAAAGGCAAAGAAGGTGCAAGTTTCACAACGCCTGTTATCATTAAAGGTGCTACTTCACCGGCGGCACGAGCCATCGCCAAAATCAATCCTGTTAAAATTCCCGGCGTAGCTGCAGGCAGAATAATTCTTCTTACAACCTGCCATTTGGTTGCGCCCAAAGCTAATGCAGCTTCTCTCATTCCTCTAGGAATTTGTGTAAGTGCTTCTTCGGTTGCAACGATTACAACTGGCATTGTTAATAGAGCTAATGTTAATGATGCCCACAGAATTCCGCCTGTTCCCCAGGTTGGTGTTGGTAATACTTCTGGGAAGAATAATTGGTCAATTGTTCCACCAACAAAGTAGATGAAAAATCCTAGCCCGAATACACCGAATACAATAGAAGGTACTCCGGCAAGATTATTTACTGCTATTCTTACAGTTCTGACCAGAGGACCTTGCTTTGCATATTCACGAAGATAAAGTGCCGCAAGTACTCCAAACGGAACTGTGAAGATGCTCATTAACAGAACCATCATTACTGTACCGAATATTGCGGGAAAAATACCGCCTTCAGTATTCGATTCACGTGGATCATCAAAAATAAACTCTCTTATTTTACTAAAGCTAAATCCGAGTTTACTAAGAAATGACATATTATTCGGCTGATATACCCGGACTATATTTAACAAAGGAATTGTTTTTCCTCTTCCGTTTACATCTTCACAGTAAATTGAATACTTTAATGCTATTTGATTTAATGAGTCAACTTTAGATCTAAGTGTTTCGTATATCTTATTTTGATCTGCAATCTCCGATTCAATCTGTGCTATCTTATTTAAATCTTTTTCTGAGTTCTTACCGACAAATTCTATTTTTTTAATCTGGAGTCTGAGATTTTCAATGTTGTAGTTTATTCTTCCAATTTGAGATTTCTCAACATCTTTCATTTCATCTCTTAAGGAAGAAGTTATATCCAGGTAAGAATCAATTTTATCAGCGGCTATTTGCTCCCCTTTAACTTCCGCAATTCCATCAACAAGAATTTCCTTAATAAAGCCATAGAAATTTCCGAACTCCATTCTCTCAATAGTCGTGGCATATTCGGGATATTCTGTTCTAATTACTTCTCTTTCATCAATCCATTGAAAATCAAATCCATACAAGTCACGGTTACCAATTTTCAACTGCTTTCTGATCAGACCTTGATTCCAAAGCGAATCCGGTAAATTCAGCTTGGGAACAGGTTCTTCCTTTACAATTTCTCCGAGAATTTTATTTCCATCTGATTTGGTAAGCTGAACAACCTCGTTAGCCCAGAAATAATCTTTACCATTTGCAACGATCAGCAACAATAATCCTGATATCATAATGAGGCTTAAACCAAGACCCATTCCGGTAAACCAGATAAATATTTCTCCGGATTTAAAATAATTTCTTAACATAACAGGTTAAAGGTCAGCATATTTTTTTCTTAATCTTTGCCTAACTATTTCGGCTACTGTGTTAACAATAAAAGTAAGTATAAATAAAAGAGTGGCTGCTAAGAATAAAACTCTGTACAAAGTTCCCTGGTAAGGAGCTTCCGGAATTTCCACAGCTATATTTGCAGATAAGGTTCTCATTCCATTAAACGGACTGAATGATAAAATGGGAGTATTACCTGTTGCCATAAGCACAATCATTGTTTCGCCAACAGCTCTGCCAAAACCAATCATTACTGCTGAAAAAATTCCGGGACTTGCAGAAGGTAATACAATGCGTGTTGCGGTTTCCCATTTGGTTGCACCGAGAGCAAGTGAAGCGGAGGTTAAACTTGATGGTATACTTGAAAGTGCATCTTCACAGATCGTAAAGATAATTGGAATAACAGCAAACCCCATCGCAAAGCCAACCACAATACTGTTTCGTTGATCATATTGTTCATCTAAATTATTCATCAGCCATGTTCTATAGTCACCACCCAAAACATAAAACTCGAAAATAGGCCCCAGCCACTGTGCTATATAATATGCAAGAATAATTAAAGGAAAAATGAATAATAATTCATAACCTGGTTTCATTTTATTTTTAAATTTGGATGGAAGACGTGTCCAAAATGATGCACCAAGTGCTATTATAATCGGCAGCACGATAAACATCAATAAAACACCGGGTAAAATTCTTTCAAGAAGCGGCGCCAACCAAAGTCCTGCAAGAAAACCTATCACCACACTTGGCAATGCGGCCATTACTTCAACGGCAGGTTTGATATAATTGCGGATAGCAGGATGAGAAAATTGTGAAGTATAAAGTGCTCCAAACAAGGCTAAAGGAATTGCAAACAGCATCGCATAGAATGTACCCTTCAGAGTTCCGATTATCAATGGCACCAGGCTGAATTTTGGTTCAAAGTCATCTGTGCCGCCGGTTGATTGCCAAACGAATTCAGGTTTCAGGTAACCTTCATACCAAACTTTTCCGAATATTGTTTGAATAGTTATTTCCGGATGAGGATTTATAATTTCGTATGTAACAATAGTACCATCTGAATATAAAACGATTGCACCATCACCTTTAGGAGAAAAAGCAATATCTAAAACCGGCTGCTCTTTACCGCTTAATTCAATTAAGGTTCTTTCACTCGTAAGATGTTCAAGATATATTTTTCCTTTTGCATCTCCTGTAATAAAACTTTTATTCCTCAATGAACCTGCGAAAGATGTAACAGCAGCATTGTGAGAATCAAAATTATGGGGATTTACAAGCTTCCAGCCATAATCGGTTTTTTCATCCAGCACGCGCATCCACGAAGTTACATTTCCATCTGCATCGCCAACTATCAATGACTGATCACCTATAATAAATCCAAGTGATGTGATTGCACTTTTCCCTGATGGTGTTGGATTAATCTTTTGGATTAGTTGAGGACTATCCTTCTCTTTCAATGAAATATAATTTAGCCAGCCATTACTGGTTCCGACCATCAGCTTTTCGCAAAAGTTATCGAGTTCAATTGCTGATATTTGAAACTCTACCAGGTGCGAAATATCATTTTTATAAATTTCTTCTTCTGATTCAGAGATAAGTGATGAGGATTTTTCGGAGCTGTATTGAATAAGCCGGTTGTCCGCAGTAAGTGCAACTACAGTAAATTCATTTTCAGAAAATTTTCTATAGACCAGGTTTCTGATTGGCTTTTGAAGTAAGTCAATTTTTATAACAGATAGTAAATTAAACTGAGGTGTTATTTCCCTTTTGTCGTCCTCACCAAAAGTTACAGTGAACTTAACCTGAGCTAAAATGACCTTCCCGGTATTAGTACCTAACGCAAACAGATTTCCACCCGGTGATTTTGATGCTGCGGTAATTACATCATCTGAACTTTCATCAACCTTCTCTGATTTTATTATTTTCTGATTATTAAGATCAATAAAATCAATAATGCCGGAATCTGTAACAGCAAATATTATCTGCTGATATTCATCAACACCGATTAGGAGTGGTTTTCTGGAATTAAAAAATTTTTGTGATTCAATCTTACCGGTTTCGCTGCCATCAGCACCAAACCAGAGCGGTAATGATTCCCAAAAAACAAAAACAAGAATTGCAACAACCGCTACGATTGTTGCAATTCCACCAAAATAAATTACTCCCTTTGCTGTTTTGTCAAAAAATAAAGCTTTCTTATGAGACTTTGATTCTCTGATTGAGTTATTTTTTTGTTCAGTGCTCAGATATTTCCCTCAATTTATTAATCAAGCTTTGCAAGTTCTTTTTTAGCCAGTTCGCTTGTTAAAGGAAGATAGCCGTCTTTAACTACAACTTCCTGACCCTCGTAACTTAATACAAACTTCAGAAATTCTTTTAATAAAGGATCGATAGGTTTATTTGGGGCATTGTTAATATAAATATTCAGGAACCTGCTCAATGGATATTTACCATTTAAACAGTTTTCATAATCAGCCTGATGAAATTCGTCATTCTCTGATTTTGCTAAAGGAAGAGCAATCACTCCTGATGTTCGATAACCTATTCCTGAATATCCTATTGCGTATCTGTCTTCAGTTACACCCTGAACAACTGATGCGCTTCCGGGCTGCTCTTTTACCTGATCTTTAAAATCACCTTTGAATAAGGCATGTTCTTTAAAATAACCATAAGTCCCTGAAGCAGAATTTCTTCCATAAAGACTTATTCCTCTTTTAGTCCAGTCACCGGTCAGTCCAAAATCTCCCCAGTTTGTAATATCAGTTTTGTAACCGCCTCTTCGGGTTTTTGAAAAGGCTGCATCAACCTGAGGGAGCGTTAATCCTTTGAGAGGATTATCTCTATTTACATAAACAGCCAGAGCATCAATTGAAACACGAAGTTCAGAAGGTTTGTAACCAAATTTCTTTTCGAAGGCATCTATTTCTTCCTGCTTCATATCGCGGGACATTGGACCAAGCTGAGCGGTTCCACTAATCAGTGCCGGTGGTGCAGTACTTGAACCTTTGCCTTCAACCTGAATATTTACATTTGGGTAATATTTTTTAAAGCCTTCTAACCAAAGAGTTAAAAGGTTATTCATCGTGTCTGAACCAATACTTGAAAGATTGCCGGATATTCCTGATACTTTTGTATAGTGAGGAATGTTCGGATCAACTTTTACAGCAGTTGCATCACTACTTTCAGTTTTTTGTGTAGTTTCAATTGCTGATTGTTCTGTTTGTGCGGATTCTTCTTGAGTATTCGCATCATCTTTTTTATCACCACAACTTACCAATGTGATTGAAACAAAAAGAAACAGAACGATGAAGATGGGAAAAGTTTTTAATTTAAGCATAATTTTTTCTCCTTATAATTTAGATGGTAAAATTACCTAATACTGAAATTTCCGAGTATGTTTTCAATGTTAAGAAATTGTTAAGAATAACTTGAAATATTCTCTTTTTACTAAAAAATTCAAGTTTCAAGCATTCTGATCAAGATTACTAGTACCCTTAAAAAAATTACTACAAGAACTGGTAATAAAAAGTTATTCTTCCTGTCAATGACGGATCAATTGCAATTCCATTAGCTGGTGTTTCGTAGGTCTCTAAAAGAATGTTGGGAGTTATTGAAACCAATTCATGAAGAATAAAGCTCAATCCTAAAATAAAATAATTTCTTGAATCACCTTTATAATCCTCAGACATATTCGGGTCATAATAATCATACCTGCCTATTCCTACCAGCAAATCATTAAATTTATACCAGCCGAATAATGAAACACCAAGCGCATTACGATTTTGAATTAAGTAATCTGTTTCTTCAGTTTGAATAATGTCATTGTAGGTAACCTGCAGAAATGACTCGGCTCCAATACGGAAATTGTCATTGTTCTGATATCCTAAAAATATAGCTGAAGTTAAAGCATCGTTGTTATAACTTTGTTCAACCTGCGTGTATTCTTTTTTAGGTTTAAATCTGTAATCACTGTAAAGAGTTAATTTGAAAGCATCGACGGGTTGTAACTCAATATGTGCATAAGCTCTTTTGAATTTGTCACCTTCAGATTCAAAGGTACTCCCGTTGCCATACATCAACCAGTATTTGATACTTCCTGAAGAATTTAACTTTCCTTTCAGCGAAGCACCGAAATCTCTTGATGAAGCTATTCTTCTGAGATCCATTATCGTTCTTTCCAGGGATCTGTAGTTCCAAAAATCTTCTGATACGGTATAAGTGGGCGGCGGCTGAATTCCAAAAATAAAATTGCTGCCTTCAAAAATATTTTTCCAGTTTAAATATGCATCTTTTATAAATGCTGTAAATATTGTATTGTTGACACCTATCACAGTTTGAGATTCTAACCGGAATCTAGTGCTAAACTGATTCGATATTTTGTAATCATAGGTAAAATAAATTCTTCTAAACTGAAAACCATTTAAATCCTTCTCACCCTCTAGGGCTTTATTGCTCAAATCATTTATTAAAGAATCTCTTAAAATGTTGTAGAAATAATCCCCGAACATTAGGCCGGAAAATTTGCCTCCGGATTCGTCTTGTGCCACAGTTGTTACTGATATGAGCAAACACAATAACCAGGTCAGTACATTTATTTTCATTTTTCTCTCTCCGTTTTAATAAATGAAATGTTTAGATGAATTTAAGAACCTCTCGCATTTTATCATCTGATAAAATATCTATTTCAAGTTGATGGAAATCTATTATTTTTTACCTTTTTTCTGCTATCGACCTTAAGCGTGCATTAATAAATGGTGAACCTGCTTTCCACTCAGGTACGGTTTCAGAGTTCACTAATGAAAATGCAAGCTCAAATAAAATTCCTGTATGCTGAGCTGCTGCAGCATAATCAATATCCTGTGATAAATCATCAAACGGAGTGTGGTAACGGTGAACCATATAATCAATAAATGCATATAGTACATCTTCTTCAGTTTTGTGTTTATTTTTCAATCCTTCCAATACCAGAATAGAAGGGACACCTGCTGCTGCGAAACTGAGCTGATCTGATTGATTAAAAGCTTCATATAATTTGAATTGTGGAGGAATATCAGATACCTCCAAATTCATATTTAAAGCTGTATTGTAAAGGAATTCATCGAGGGTTGAATACTCTGCTCCAACACCAACAACTGACATAAAATCTCTGAACAAAGCGATGCCATCAATATTTAAGTTGGCTATTGTTTTATAAAGAGGAACAAGCGGATTATCTGTGTAGTAAGTTGAACCAAGTAAACCTTTCTCCTCCCCCGTTAATGCAAGAAATAGTATGGATCGCTTTATAGGAAAATCTGACTCGGAAAATTGCCGGGCAAGTTCCAACAAAACAGAAACACCAATAGCATTATCAAGTACACCGTTATATATTGAATCACCATCTACCTTAGGCCCAATACCAAGATGATCATAATGGGCTGATATAATCAAATATGAATCTTTCAACTCTGAATTACTTCCTTCGAGTAAGCCGACAACATTTTGTGCAAGAAAATCTCTTTGAATGTATTCACCTCTAAATGTCAATTCAGCATTCAGTGGAAAGCTTTTTAATCTATGCTCTTCTTTCATTTGAAGAATCTGGCTAAACGAAAACTCCGCATTTTGAAAAAAGTAATCAACTGCTTCAGGATTTATTAAAATGCTCAGGTTGTTTGATGCTGAATAAGCAAGACTTACATCTTCGAAAACAAATACATTAACAAGGTTAGTCCAATCCTTATCACCAATATCAGGAATTAAAATGCTTCCGGCTGCACCTCTTGACAATGCAATGCGTTGTTTGGAAACCGGATACTTGTAAACTGTCGGAGCTTCTCCATCAAAAAATGCAGGATCATCAGACTCAGGTTCTCCATCAAGGAATAATACTATTTTTCCCTCAACATTAATTTCCTGATAATCGTTATAATCGAATTCAGGGGCTACTATTCCGTAACCCACAAATACGATCTGCAACGGTACCGGTGTAAATGTTTGTTGTCCGGATTTATAAAGCAGATAATCTTTTTCTAGTTGCAGAGTTATTTCTTTTTCACCTGAGAAGATTTTTAGTTCAGAAGTTTTAAGTGGATAGCTGCCATGCATAGGAATATTTTGATTAAAGGTATTGTCCTTTGTCAAAGTTTTAAGGCCATATTTTGCAAATTCGGATGCAATATATTTTGCTGCAAGGTTGCCTCCTGTTGTCCCTGTTCCCCTGCCCTCAAGAGAATCGCTTGAGAGCACTTCTGTGTGTTTTTTAATTGACTCGCCCGTCCGATAAAGTCTTACTGTATCTATACTATCAAATTGCTGGGCATAAATACTTATTGCAGAAAGCAAATAAAGAATGGCTGTTATTTCAAACCGGAATTTCATTGATGTAAACTTACTTACACAATTTAAAAAAATAAAGGCGCTACTTGATGTAACGCCTTTTGTCGAAGGAGAGAGCGAGAGAGAGAAAAATTACTTGAGTAAAGTCATCTTCTTTGTTATTCTGGTGTTACCAGCTTCGAAAGTATATAAGTATAATCCGCTTGGTAAATTCTCAGCATCAAAAGTAACTTCATAAGTTCCCACATTCTTGAAGTCATTTACAAGCTGAGCAACTTGCTGACCAAGAATATTGAAAACAATTAAGTTAACATTAGTTGCTTCAGAAACTGTGTATACAATCTTTGTTGACGGATTGAAAGGATTAGGATAGTTCTGGCTTAATTGAAATGAAGCCGGAATATTGTTTACGTAAGATTCCTCAACCTCTGTTATACCATATACTGATAAAGCTGTCCAACCTTCCGTCCATAAAAATGAATTTGGATCAAATGCACCATGATAAGGAACTACTGTAAAGAAAGGATCAGTCGGCTGAACTGCACCTGTGGCTGCCGGACTTGAAGGGCTTGGCCTTGGGTCTAGATTTGTATCTCTGCTAATATTATTCAGTTGTGGATCCTGCACAAAATTATTGTTTGCAATTAAGTGAGTCCTTACAAAGTCCTGGGTTGCAATTGCATCAAGTGTGTTTCCATTTCCAAAACCCCACCAGTAGTTATTAGCAAGAATTAATTGTCCTGCTTCAAGTCTTGCCCTGCTATCTTCACCTGAAGTTAAATCTTCAATATCAACTCCTGTCTGAGAAAAATCTGTGATTATGCTGCTGTAATAAAAACCACCGGTATTATCTCTGAAGTATAAAGCACGATCATTTCCATCACCTGCAGGAAGTGGAGAAGTATTTTCTCCGGCACCAATGTAAGTTGCATTCACAACATAAGGAGTTGCGTAAGGAGTACCGGTTTCATTATCGTCACCGCCATCCATTTCAGCACCGCGACCAGCTTCATCGGTTCCTTGAATTAAAAACCAGAATTGTCCTTTTCCTCTGTAGCCCATATCCCAATCATAACCATCGTCACCGCAGAAGGCGGAAACTAAATATTTTGAGTTTACGGTTCCACCAAACCATTCATATCCATCATCAAAGTTCGCAATAACCTCAACATACTCTATTACTGTCTGATCTCCTACAGCACCTAATGTAAGACCATTTATTTCGTCACCGACAATACCGCTGATAGAGAAACCGCCATGTCTGATTGAAACATATCTTAATATTCCCGAGTCATCATTATCATCAGTCCCACCAAATTTTGCATCCTCAGTAACCGGAATACCTTCAATCTGGTTTTCTGTTGTTGGCTGATTTGTTACAGCTTTTCCTAACAGAATAACGCCGCCCCAAAGACCTCTATCATCTTTAGTAAGATCATTAGGATTATTTACATCATCCAATTCACTCGTAAAAATAATCGGGTTTGCTTGTGTTCCTTCTGCAAGTATCTTACCACCTCTTCTTACAATCAAGGCACTAGCTCCATCTCCAGTGGTAATATTAGCCTGAAGTTTGCCTTTTATGACAGTTCCTTCTTCAATTGTTAAAGTGACACCATCGTTTACGAAGATCAAGCCATCTAAAGTATAAACATTAGCAGCAGACCAGGTTGTATTTGCACTGATGTCTCCTGTTACATTTACCTGTGCAAACATCGCAGACGTAAGCAAGAAAGCAGTGATTAAAATGAAGATTTTTTTCATAGGGAAATTCCCTCCTTATATTATTTGATATTATTTAGTTAATTATAAACTATATGATAATCCTATTGAGTAGCTTATACCGGATTGATAGGATTGGAATACGTAATCATTATTTTTGTATCTATAAACCTCACGGTACTCCGAGTTAAGAATATTTTTTACACCAAGATTAAGAGTCAGTAGTTCAAACAACCTTTGACTGGCAGTAAAGTTTAATAGAGGTGCTGGTGATTCAAAAACATCCGGTGTTGCATTTGCAGATACTTTAGAAAGTCTTTCGCCAAATGAATTAAAGAATAAACCTGCATTAGTTCCCCAATCAGGATTATTATAGGAAACGTCTACATTAAGGACGTAAGGTGATTGTCCCTGCAATTGGCGGGTATCGCTGGAATTTGGATCGATGGCTTTCCT
>DATIJX010000010.1:0-39177 GCA_035478175.1 Ignavibacteriaceae bacterium | reverse complement strand
AGAAAGGTGAGTTTGTTGAAAGTGCAAAAATGTGCGGCAGAAAATATCTTGCTGCGTTCATAACGTGAAGAGCAGTTTCCCTGTCATCAACACCAACATGAACGTGAAGTCCAAAAATTAAATTTGCTCTCGCAACCTGCTGATAGTTTGTAATTATCTCCTGGTAGCGGGGATGTTCAGTTATAGCCTGATCTTTCCAGTGAGAAAATGGATGAGTGCCTGCTGCTGCAATTTTTAATCCGTTTTTATTAGCAAGCTTTGCAAGTTCCTGACGTAATTTAGTAACCTGCTGTCTTGCATCTTTAATATCCCTACAGATATCTGTTCCAATCTCAACAACAGACTGATGCATTTCAGCTTTCACTTTTTCAGCGAGAATTATTTTGCCGTCTTCAATTATCTGCTGGATGTGAGATTTCAGTTCTCTCGTTTTAGGATCAACAATCTGAAATTCCTCTTCAACTCCTAATGTAAATAATCCGGGTTCTGTCATAAATTTTTCTCTATTTAACTTTCGCTTAATGGAATGTTGTTCGCAAATGTTTTTATAAAATTACCCCACGTCAAATTATTCTGTCCTGCCTTGTGAGCTTTTGCTCTTCGTATTGCCATATTTGCAGCGGCTTCTACTATCCAATCAAAGTTTTCTTCACCAATTGAAATTTTATCCGCATCCGGTGCCGGATTACAGAAATCTATTGCATACGGAACTCCATCACGGATTGCAAGTTCAACAGTATTGAAATCATAACCAAGTGCGTTGTTGATTGTAAGCACTGCGTGAAGAAGTTTTTCCATCAATGATTTATCAATCGGTTTTGGATAGCGCACATATCGTAAATGATGCGGCTGCTTCGGATCGTATCTCATTATGTGAACATCTTTTCTATCAAGACAATAGCATCTGAAATATTCTGTGAATTTTATTTCTTCCTGAAGCATCATCACAAGCTGACCGGTTTCATTGTATGCTTTGAAAAAATCATCCGGCGATTCGAGTCGATAAACATTTTTCCAACCTCCGCCTGCAAACGGTTTGAAGTAAGCCGGGAAACCAACATAGCTGAACATCGCATCCCAGTTCAAAGGATAATCAAGATTTCTGAATGAGTTTGCGTTCGTATCATCGGGATGCTGGTTAGATGGAAGCAGAACAGTTTTCGGAACTGCAACATCAAGCTTTGTCATTAAAGCATTGTTGAAAAATTTTTCATCTGCACTCCACCAGAAAGGATTGTTAATTACTGCTGTTCCATTCAATGCAGCATTTTTTAAGAAAGCTCTGTAGAAAGGAACATCCTGCGAAATTCTGTCGATGATAACATCGTAGCCACTTGGTTCCCCCTGGACGACTTTATCAATTTTTACAAACTCAGCGGTTATACCTTTTTCATTTTTTGAATTTACTCTTTCAACGAACGCAGGTGGAAAAGTTGTTTCCTGCCCGAATAATATTCCTATTTTTTTCATTTAGCTCCTGAATTTTCTGGTTGCAAATTAACTGTTAACGAGAAGAGAAGTTGCCATAAAGAGAACAGTTTTTCTCCCACAATTTAGGGGCAAATATATTAAAAAGTGAAGTCTTTTCAAGTTTGTCATAGAAAGTTGGATTTACTATTAACTTTAGTCTATCTAATTTGTATATGGAAATTTTAAATTGTGGTAGATTTATGATAAAAATATTGATCTGTCTGATGTTATTGGCTGGAAATTTAATCTTAGCTCAATTTAATCATTTCAGCAAAGAAGCTGAACTCCAGAAGTTTGTTGAGCGAGGAGGAAAATATTCAGAAACCTCACCAAATATTTATAAGCTAACATATCGAGCCGGTTCGCAAAAAGTAGTTAACTTAAACACCGCCACAGATCATATCAATTATGCTGAAAGTTTTGAAAATACTATAATAAATGTTTGGCAAATTGATACAACACTCTATGCAAATAAATTTATTTTTTGGCAGAGTGTGGATATAGTAAATGCTATTGAGGAAATAGTATTTGTTGAAGATCTGAACCAAAATGGATTTTTAGAACTGTACGGCTTTAGTGAAGATAATTATCCTTCTCCTTATGTTGGTCCGGTTGTAATATTTGAACAGAATTTCCAAGGAATTTTTGAACAGATTTATTCTTATGATGAAAATAGTGTCTTTGTGCAAGGAATTGGGGATGTTGATTCTGACGGAATAAAGGAAGTACACCTAAGAACATTAGATACGCTTAATGGCATATTTTATAAAGCCGATAGTCTTGGATTATTACCAACTACTTTTGATTTCATTTTTTACTATTACCCAAATCAAATACAAGATGAAAATTTTGTCGATCTTGATGAGAATAAAATTACTGATTGTGTTTTTGTTGATGGCAGCAATCCATCTAGAGTTGTAATTTCTGAATTTAGAGACAGCTTAAATAACTTTATGACAACATTTGAAATAACTACAGAGGGTGATGTCCCAGGGGGCTTTGCAATCGGGGATTTTGATCAGGATAGAAAGACAGAAATTGTATTTGGTACTGTATTGCAGAAGGTATATGTAATTGAAGTAATGGATACAAATCAGTACTCTGTGGTGTGGCAGGGATTAGCTCCTGCTTACAACGCATATATGGTAACGCAAACAAACGATATAGACGGTAATAATAAACCCGAATTCTGGGTTGGCGGGCAAGACTTTAACACGGGCATATCCACTTTTTGGTGTTATGAGGCCGATGGAGATAACAACTATGTTGCTGTTGCAGGTATTGAAATAAGATATTTGGTTACACTATATACTAATTATCTTCAATCAGCAGATGTAAATAATGATGGTAAAGATGAATTAGTAATAAGCCTTGGAAATTATCTTTTATTGTTAAAATTCACCGGTAAGCCAAATCAACATAGTTACGAAATCTTCTATGCAAAGATTGATGAGAATTCTCAACTTGGAGCTAATTTTATGCCAGTGACGGTAACTGATTTAAACAAGGATGGTAACAAGGATATTTTACTGCCAATGGACAAATATTTAAATCCAAATACTGCATTTTTCTCATATTTATTACTGCAGGACACGGTAACATCTTTAAAAGCTGATGATGCTCAAATTATAAATAAATTTGATCTGTTACAGAACTACCCGAATCCATTTAATTCTTCTTCGCAAATCAAAATCACTTCAGAAAAACAAAGTAACATAAAAATTGTTATTTATAACATTTTAGGGAAAGAAGTTAAAATACTTTTAGATAAAGAATTGCCCGCAGGCGAATATACCATTGAATGGGATGGTAAAGATTCAAATGGTAATATTCTTAACAGCGGAGTTTATTTCATCAAGATGAAAGCCAATGGTTTTCAAAAAACTATAAAATCAATTTTAATGAAATAGTTTTTCTAACTGTAATTACCCCAGCTTCAAACCATTCTAATTATTATTTAAATTGATATTCTTTTACGATTGAGCTATTTTTAGCCCGATGAGTAAACAGGATTCACAAACCAACAAATTACCCAAGGAAAATCAAGCCGGACGAGACGGACAAACTCCATTAATGTCTCAGTATTTAAGAATTAAGGAAGCCAATCCGGATACAATTTTGCTTTTCAGAGTCGGCGATTTCTTCGAAACATTTGAAAACGATGCGAAAATTGCCTCCAAAGTTCTTGGGATTACATTAACAAAAAGAGCAAACGGTGCAGCAGAAGATGTTCCGCTTGCAGGATTTCCTCATCACGCAATTGATACTTATTTGCCGAAGCTTGTTCGTGCAGGTTACCGTGTTGCCGTCTGTGAGCAGATGGAGAATCCAAAGTTTGCCAAAGGAATTGTAAAAAGGGAAGTGATAGAAGTAGTAACTCCCGGTGCAACTCTTTCCGACAAGCTTCTCGATCACAAAAAAAATAATTACTTACTTTCTTTATTTATTAGAGACGAAGTTGCGGGAATTTCATTCGCAGATGTATCAACAGGTGAGTTTTTCACATTCGAAGTTCCTGAATCAGATCTTCAGCAGCAGATTGAATCAATCTCTCCCGCAGAAATTCTGATTCAAAAAAAAGAAAAAGATTATCTCACTCCAATTATCAGCAAAATAAATCCTTCGATCCGCATCACAAAAATGGATGACTGGATTTTCAATTATGATTATGCAAATGAATTACTACTAAATCAGTTCGGGACAGTTACGTTAAAAGGATTTGGAATTGAGCATCTTCAAAACGGAATTGTTGCAAGCGGTGCTGCATTAAATTATTTGCAGGAAACTCAAAAGGTTAATCTCACTCATCTCAACAGAATTTCGCTTTACAATCCTTCGGAGTATATGATCCTTGATTCTTCAACGAGAAGAAATCTGGAAATAAGTTATTCGATGCACGGAGACGGCAGAGAAGGTTCGCTAATTTCAATTCTTGACAAAACAACCACCGCAATGGGCGGAAGACTTTTGAAGAAATGGATTTCCGCACCATTGAGAGATTTGAAAAAGATTCAAAGCCGGTTGGATAGTGTTGAAGAACTGCTGAAGAATAAATCTCAGCGAAAGAAAATCGAAACTGAATTGAAAGAAGTCGGTGACCTCGAAAGAATAATTTCCAGAATTTGCACAGGCAAAGCAAACCCAAGAGAAGTTGTTGCACTTAAAACTTCACTTAAAAAAATACCTGCGATAAAAGAACATCTTTCAAGCTTTAAGACTGATGCATTATCAAAAACTTCAAGAGAACTTAATCCCCTTGAAAATTTAGTAGAAAGAGTTCAATCAGCAATCATTGATTCACCTCCTGCTACACTGATTGATGGTGGTGTGATTAGAAATGGTTTCAGTCCTGAACTTGATGAACTGAGGAACATTGCATTTCACGGAAAAGACTGGATTGCAAAACTTCAGAAGACAGAAAGAGAAAGAGCCGGAATACCTTCATTAAAAGTCAGCTTCAATAATGTTTTTGGCTACTATATCGATATCAGCAATGCTCATAAGGATAAAGTGCCTGAAAATTATATACGCAAACAAACGTTGGTGAATTCTGAAAGATATATTACTCCTGAACTGAAAGAATATGAAGATAAAATCCTCAACGCTGAGGAAAAGATTTACGAACTCGAAGCCGAATTGTTTGATGAAGTAAGAAAATTCATTGCTGCGGAAGCCGTTGCAATTCAGAGTAATGCACGAATGATTGCTTTAATTGATTGCCTGATTTCTTTTGCAGAATGTGCTGAAGCATACAAATACTCAAAACCTGTTGTTCAGGATGGCGATGAACTTGAAATAATTGATGGAAGACATCCGGTTGTTGAGCAGATTCTTCCACCGGGAGAAAAGTTTAAACCGAATGATTGTGTAATTGACAATAAGAACGATCAGATAATTTTGCTTACCGGTCCAAATATGGCTGGCAAATCTGTTTATCTCCGACAGATTGGTTTGATTGTTCTGATGGCACAGATTGGCTCTTTCGTTCCCGCAAAGAGTGCAAAGATTGGATTGGTCGATAGAATTTTTACTCGCGTTGGTGCAAGTGATAACATTACTTCAGGAGAAAGTACATTTTTAGTTGAGATGCAGGAAGCGGCAAATATTCTTAACAACGCATCATCAAAAAGTTTAATTCTTCTCGATGAGATTGGAAGAGGAACAAGTACGTTTGATGGAATATCAATTGCCTGGGCAATAACAGAATATCTTCACGATAATGAAGATGTCGCAGCAAAAACTCTCTTCGCGACTCATTACCACGAGTTGAATGAGATGGCTGATCTTTTTCCCAAAATAAAAAATTATAAAGTTGAAGTGCGTGAGTATGATGACAAGGTTATCTTTCTTCACAAAGTAAATCCGGGAAGAGCAGATCACAGTTATGGGATTCAAGTTGCACAGATGGCAGGACTTCCTGCATTCGTAACAAACCGTGCAAAAGAAATTCTCCGAAATCTCGAAAGTAAAGAATTAACTCCCTACGAGTTAAAAAAAGAAAAGCTGCGTAAGCTGCAAATCCCTGAAAACCAGATGAGCATATTTGAATTTCAGGATGATAAGCTAAGAGGTGAAATAAAAGATCTTGAAATTGAAAAACTTACTCCCCTTGAAGCGTTGAACAAATTAAACGAGTTAAAAAAGAAAGTAAAAAAAGAAGGGCAGTCACCTGATGTCAAGTAATACCAGTTTTGGATTAATTGTAATTTTAATTCTTACTCTTTTACTCACCGAAGCTTGTAATGAAAAAAGTTTTGATGATCCGGAAATGAAAAAATATGTTGACGAATTAATCAAAGAAAGAAAAGAAAAGGATTACAGCTTGCAGTTCGATCTAAATTCTCCGTTTAACCGTGACACAACAATTTCATTTAAACCGTTGAATTACTACAAACCGAACCCTGATTTTGTTTTCAAATCGAAGTTGATTGTTTATGATATTCAGGATACAGTTGCAATACTTGGCACAAGGGGCGAAACAAGACCTGCAATTTTGCTCGGCTATCTGGAGCTGAAGAAAGACAGTAAAGTTCACAGAATAAATGTTTATAAGAGTTTCGACAGAACCGGACAACCCTACTATAGCATCTGGTTCACTGATAAAACAACAGGCAAAGAAACTTATGGAGTGGGCAGGTATCTTGATTTTGAATTAAATGATCATCCCGAATTTGTTTATACAATTGACTTCAACAAAGCATATAATCCTTACTGCGCTTACTCGGCTTTGTTTACTTGTCCAATTCCACGTGTTGAAGATTATATTGATATGGAGATCGAAGCTGGTGAGAAAAATTTTCACTAAACGTGCTCATTCGATAACTCTGCTAAAGGATAAATGAATAGGTACTTCATTTGGAATTTATCCTTACAATGAAATAGTCTATTTTCACCCTCCAATAAACCATTAACTCAAAAAGAATGACAAAAAATTACTTAAAGATTTTAATTTCACTCACATTATTAACTGTATCAATAACTCTGGCACAATCGCAGGAATTACCAGGCACAAAGGTTATTAAAACATATTACCCGAACGGAGAAATTAAAACAGAAGGTCAGTATTGGTACGATAAGCTCGAAGGTTTTTATAAAGAGTATTACCCCAACGGGAAACTCTGGAAAGAATGGAATTTCAGTTTGGGAAAAGAGCATGGCTTATCAACCTGGTATTTTGAAGACGGCAAAGTTAGCATCGAATGGAATTATAATGATGGTGTGAAAGAAGGTATCTCCCGCTGGTATTATGAAAGCGGAGAACTCTGGGCTGAACAGCATTACTCAAACGGAGTGCTTGATGGAATAACTTACACTTTTTACAAAACAGGTGAACGTCAGGGTGAGTGGCGATATGTCGATGGTATGCTTCAGGGTATTTCCCGAACATATTACAAGACAGGCGAAGTGGAAGTCGAACGAAATTTTGTTGATGGGAAGCAGAACGGGAAAATTTATATCTATCATGAAAATAAAATGGTAGCTTTAGAAGCAAATTTTATTAATGATAAAATTGAAGGAACAGTGAGGCTTTTTGATATGGCTGGCAGTCTAAGGGTAAAAGATGAATATCTGAACGACGAACTTCTCAACCGTGAGCGATATGATTACCAGGGAAAGTTTGAATCAAAAGAAGAAATGCTCAAAAATTATACTGACGGTGGATCATTGAGTAATGAAACGTTCATAAAAGATGGAGTGAAGCAGGAAGTTGCTAAAACATTTTATGATTCGGGTTTTTTAAAAGAAGAAATCCCTTATGAGGATGGAGTCATAAACGGAATATATGTCACATATTATGAAAGCGGAATAGTAAAATCGAAAGTTGATTATATAAAAGGTGAACAGAGAGGGATGATTAAAGAATACTATCCTGATGGTCATCTTAAACTTGAGACAGTGATGAAAGATGGAATGAAAAATGGTCTCGTTGTAAATTATTATGAAGATGGTTCTCTTCAATCAATGGGAACTTATGTGGATGATATTCTTGATGGCGAATACAAAGAATTTTATAAAAACGGGCTGCCGAAATCCGAAGCAACATACATCAATGGTGAAATTGAAGGTAAGAAAAATTCATACTACGAAAACGGCGCTTTCCAAAAAGTAGAAAATTACTATAAGGGAAAACTGGATTCTTATGCACGCATTTATTATCCAAATGGTTTTATTCAGAGGGAAGAATATTATAAAGATGGAAAGCTTGTTCGAAGTAAGGACTTTAACGAAGAAGGTTATTTAGTTTCTACGTTCGGTTATTAGATCAGATTCATACCAAGTAAAAACTCACTCATTCAACAAGAATTAAATTTTACCACAACCAATAATTCTTTAATTTTAAATTAAAGAAACAGGATTATTATGAGCAGTAAATTTACTATCGGACTAATACAATTAGCTTTCACTAAAGACTCATTTGAAAATCTTAATAAAGCAATTAAATTGATTGAGCAAGCAGCTAAATCAGGCGCACAGGTCATTTGTCTTCCCGAGTTGTTTAGGTCACGTTATTTTTGTCAGACAGAAGACATAGAAAATTTTAAGCTTGCGGAGACCATCCCCGGTCCGTCTACGGATACAATTTCTGAGGTTGCTAAAAAAAATAAAGTGAGTGTTGTTGTTCCTGTTTTCGAAAAAAGATCTTCGGGAGTTTATCACAACAGTCTGGTTGTAATTGACAGCGATGGAAAGTTAATTGGCACGTACAGAAAAATGCATATTCCCGACGATCCGGGCTTCTATGAAAAATATTATTTCTCTCCCGGTGATCTTGGCTACAAAAATTTTGATACCTCATTTGGGAAAATCGGCACATTGATTTGCTGGGATCAATGGTATCCTGAAGCTGCAAGGTTGACTGCTCTTCAAGGTGCTGCTGTTTTATTTTATCCTACTGCAATAGGCTGGCATCCTTACGAAAAAGAAAAACACGGAAGAGCGCAGTACGAATCGTGGCTGACTGTTCAAAGAGGACACGCAGTAGCAAACGGAGTTTATGTTGCAGCAGTTAACAGAATAGGATTGGAAAAAATAAATGATGATTCGCCCGGAATTGAATTCTGGGGACAATCATTCGTTTGTGATCCGCAGGGAATGATTATAGCACAAGCTTCTTCTGATAAGGAAGAAATTCTTATCGCTGAAATTGATTTGGACAGAATTGAATACATCAGGCATAACTGGCCGTTCCTGCGTGACAGGAGAATAGATAGTTATGGGGATATCACGAAGCGATTTATAGATGAATAGCTTCAAATTACCCGCAGAATGGAATAACCACGAAGCAACTTGGATTGGCTGGCCTTACAATAAAAGCGATTGGCCTGGAAAATTTTCACCCATTCCTTATGTCTATGCTGAAATAGTAAAGTACATTTCACGCGGAGAAAAAGTTAGAATATTCGTCGAATCCAAAGAACATAAACTTAAAGCAGAAAAAGTTCTTAAAGATTGTAATGTTAGTTTATCCAATGTTGAATTCTACATTAAGAAAACTGACAGAGGCTGGCTTCGTGACTCAGGACCGATGTTTGTTAAAGAAGGAAAACAGATCGTCGCTGTTGATTTCAAGTTCAATGCCTGGGCTAAGTATGATGACTATAAGCTTGATGATAAAATTCCTCAGTTCATTTCCGAAAAGCTCAAGCTGAAAAAAGTTATTGCTGAATACAAAGGGAAGCAGGTAGTTCTTGAAGGCGGGGCTATTGATTCGAACGGGAAAGGAACTTTAATTACAACTGAGGAATGTTTACTCGATGATAAAGTTCAGACGCGCAATCCTGGATTTACTAAACGGGATTACTTTGAAGTCTTTAAAAAATATTTTGGAGTTACGAATGTAATCTGGTTGGGAAAGGGGATTATTGGCGATGATACTCACGGTCACGTTGATGATCTCTGTCGTTTTGTGAATGAAGATACCGTCGTTATTGTTTCCGAAGAAAAACCATCAGATGAAAATTATAAGCTTCTTCATGAAAATAAAGAACGTCTCAAAAATATTTTTTTGCCGAACGGTTCTAAACTAAATGTCGTGCCTCTGCCTATGCCTTCGCCTCAAAACTTCAAAGGACAAAGACTCCCGGCTAGCTATGCTAACTTCTACAGCTCAAATTATGCTGTACTAGTTCCTACTTTCAACGATCCGAAAGACAGAATAGCTCTTGGAATTTTATCCGAGCTATTCACTGACAGAAAAGTAATAGGTATTCATTCAGTTGATTTAGTTTGGGGACTTGGTACACTTCATTGTTTAACGAAGGATCAGCCTGCCTGATCAAAGCAAGAAATACAAAGATTTCTTGCGAAATTGCCTTATTTTTTTTGGAATTGCCTGCCGACCCGTTTAATTTTGGTTCATCATTTTTAATCAATTCATACAGGAGAAACAGGTATGGTTATAGCAGTTCCTAAGGAAATCCTGCCTGGCGAAAATCGAGTAGCGTGTGTCCCCGATGTAGCTTCCAAACTTATAAAATCCGGTTTCCAGGTTCACGTAGAAAAAGATGCTGGACTTAATGCCGGTTTCACTAATGAAATGTACGAAAAAGCAGGGGCTAAAATCGTAAATCTTAATGAACTTTATTCATCAGCGGATGTAGTTATAAAAGTTCAGCGTCCTCTCGATCATCCCACAGCAGGAAAAAATGAATTGGACTTGCTCAAAGAAGGAACAATTCTAATCACTTTTCTTTATCCATTAAACTATCCCGATCTTGCACAAAAATGTGCAGCAAAAAAGATCAATGTAATTTCAATGGATATGATTCCGAGAACAACACTTGCACAGAAGATGGATGCACTTAGTTCACAGGCAAACATTGCCGGTTATAAAAGTGTTGTTATGTGTGCTGATACTCTCGGCAAAATATTTCCATTAATGATGACAGCAGCAGGTACAATATCACCCGCGAAGGTTGTGATAATGGGTGCTGGTGTTGCAGGGCTTCAGGCACTTGGAACTGCAAAGCGTTTGGGTGCAGTAGTTGAAGTATCAGACATTCGTGCAGCAGTTAAGGAAGAAGTATTAAGCCTTGGAGGAAGATTTATTGAAGTCGAAGGTGCAGAGGATATGCAGGATGCCGGTGGATACGCAAAAGAAGCCTCAGAAGAATTTCTCAAAAAACAGAAAGAACTAATCTTCAAGCATGTAACGGAAGCTGATATCGTTATCACTACAGCATTAGTTCCGGGTAAGAAAGCTCCTGTTCTTGTCACTGAAGAAATGATTAAGCATATGAGACCGGGTAGTGTTGTTCTTGATATGGCCGTTGAATTCGGTGGTAACTGCGAGGTGAGTGAAAAAGGGAAGAATGTAAAGAAGCACGGAGTAACAATCATTGGTGAGCCAAATCTGCCAAGCCTTGTTCCAACACATTCAAGCGAAATGTATTCGAAGAACATTCTTGCATTGCTTCAGCATATTGGTAAAGAAGGTAAAGTTGACTTGAAGCTTGAAGATGAAATTGTTAAAGGATCGCTTATCACGCATAATGGTGAAGTGATTCATCAAAGAATTAAAGATTTGCTATAAACTTATGTTTCAACTTAAAAGTCATTCCTGCGAGAAAACGAAGTTTGCGAGTCAGGAATCTGAGTTGGCATGTGGATTCAGATTCCGGACGAGTCCGTCAGGACTCCGTCCTGCCGAGACGAGCCGGAATGACGAGTAAAGAAGTTTTAATCGAAAAAAATTAAAGGAAATTATAAATGGATATATACGGATTATTAATGTTGATATACGTTTTTGTGTTAGCCATATTCGTGGGATTTGAGCTAATCACAAAAGTACCGCCTACATTGCACACACCACTTATGTCCGGATCTAATGCTATTTCCGGAATAACTGTTATTGGTGCTCTGTTGAGTGCCGGTGCAGGTGAATTAACTATTAGTACAATACTCGGAATTGTTGCAATAGTTTTTGCAATGATAAATGTTGTCGGCGGATTCCTTGTGACTGATAGAATGTTAAAAATGTTCAAGAAAAAATAAGGGGAAGAGCAATGGAAATAGTATCATACCTTGTTTATTTAATAGCATCAATTTGCTTCATTTTCGGAATAAAAAAATTAAGCTCTCCAAAAACAGCGCGGCAGGGAAATCAGCTTGCTGCACTCGGAATGCTGCTTGCCATCATCGTTACGTTGTTTGATCAGAGAGTATTAACATTTGAATATATCATTCTCGGTTTAGTTCTTGGCTCATTGATCGGAGCGGTCTTTGCACTAAAAGTCCAGATGACGGGAATGCCGCAAATGGTTGGATTGCTGAATGGTTTCGGTGGTGGAGCCTCGGTATTAGTTGGATTTGCCGAGTATGACAGAATTTTTGTCACTCCAACAATTATGTTTGACGAACCAACAACAATTAGCATAGTGCTTAGTCTTTTAATTGGCTCAATAACATTTACAGGTTCGCTAATTGCTTTTGGAAAACTTCAAGGAATAGTAACCGGAAAAGTTGTTAAGTATCCCTTGCAGCATCCGTTAAATGCACTTCTGCTTGTTGCAGTTTTTGCTGCGGGAGTGTTTGTTGTTGTTCAACCTTATGAAATTGAAATTATAATCGGAATAATCGGAGTATCACTTTTGCTTGGTGTATTACTTGTCCTGCCTATCGGCGGTGCAGATATGCCTGTTGCAATTTCTTTATTGAACTCTTACTCAGGACTTGCAGCTTCGATGACAGGTTTTGTGCTTAATAATAAAATGCTGATCATAGCCGGTGCACTTGTCGGTGCTTCAGGAATAATTCTTACAATTATTATGTGTAAAGGAATGAACCGATCACTAATGAATGTGGTCATGGGTGGTTGGGCTTCTGCAGGGGCTGAAGGTCCTGCTGCTGATAGTAAGGCTCACAAGGGTACAGCGAAAGCAATCGACTCCGAAGAACTTGCAATGCTTCTTGACAGTGTAAGCAGCGTTGTTATTGTTCCGGGTTATGGAATGGCAGTTGGACAAGCTCAGCACGCAGTAAGAGATTTAATGAATGTTCTTGAAAAGAAAAATATTAAAGTAAGATTTGCAATACATCCTGTTGCCGGAAGGATGCCTGGGCATATGAACGTGCTTCTCGCTGAAGCGCAGGTTCCTTATGATAAGCTTCTTGCAATGGAAGATATAAATGATGACTTCCCTAACACAGATGTTGTGATTGTCATCGGTGCAAACGACGTTGTTAATCCTGCGGCAAGACACGACCAGAGCAGTCCGATTTACGGAATGCCGATATTGAATGTTGATTATGCAAAGACAGTCGTAATAAACAAGCGTTCGCTAAATGTTGGTTATGCCGGAATTGATAATGAGCTCTTCTTCTATCCAAATTCACTTATGTATTTCGGTGATTCAAAAGAAGCTATGAGCAAGCTTGTAAATGAAATTAAAGCATTGTAATCAAGATTATTAACATTTACTCGTTAAACCCCTGAAAGAAAAATCCTTCAGGGGTTTTTTATTGCATATAAATTATACATGACTCTTATTTACTAAAAACCTAAATTGCACTATGAAATTAAACATCCTAAGGATTGAATATGAATCTTGATTGGAAAGAATACATCAATCATACTTTAAATTTTACTATGCACGAAAATTATGGAGCGACAAAAGATCCAAAAGCAGACCAGCCGCTTTATGAAATTGTTTTCAAAACAGGAAGACTTCTTAACGCTTATGATGATGGTTTGATTCTTGAGACTGAAAGAGAGGGTGAGAGTATTGGCATATTAATCCCTTTCACATCAGTAAAATGTGTAGAGATTTTTAATTTTTAATCATGGGGGAATAATGAAATCTACTGTCATAGTTATTGCAATATTACTTTTCATTTTCGACGATACGTTATCACAAGATTTCACTGTCAAGAGTCTGAATGTTTACACTTCAGATAACCTTACATCGCTGCCTGTTTTAACCGGCGGTAACAAACTTGTAATTGAGTTTGATGTTCAGGGAAAATTTATTCCGAATATGAATATCGTCTTCAGGTTCTGTGATAAAGGATGGACACCTACAAAAAATATTTTTCTTCTCAACTCCCAATACAGCACATATTACTTTTTAGATTTCGAAGAGCTTCCGATAATGGTTGTTGATGATGCACGCTATCATCATAAAAGCTCTTATCCTGATGATAGGGACCAGGTGCAATTTCCATTCTCCGGTAAATGGAGATTTTATTTGACAGATACACAGGATTCATCAATTGTTTATGCAACGGGTAAATTTTTTGTTGTGCAGAATAATGTCGAACTTGGTGTGCAACTCAAAAGAGATGAGCTTGAAGATCAATCTTACTGGCCTGTTGAGCTTGCGAAAGCTATAAATATTACGACTGATTTTTACTTGCCAGATGATTTTCATCCATCTTTTGTTGATAGAATTGATATAGTTGATAACCATCGTCTTTATGATCCTGTGTTGATTGATCGGGAGACTAACACCCTTAACAGGTTTTATAAATGGGATGCTAACAGAAGTTTTACTTTTACTGCAAGAGATATTCCTGCAGGCAACGAGTTTCGTCAGGTTGATATTAGAGATAAAAATCTTTTCATAGGAAAAAATGTCAAAGCTCAGCTTGATGGTCTTGAGTACTCCAGATTTTTTCTTAATCCATTGAACAAAGACCTTAATGGTGGAAAAATCTTTTCAAACTATGATGATGAATTTTCAACTTACCTGAATGTTACTTTTTCTATCCGTCCGCCTGAAGAAAATTTTCAAAACATATTTCTGGTTGGTGCCTTCAACGACTGGAAACTCTCTTTGGATTACAAAATGAATGAAAGCGGAGGAGTTTATTCAATCACTATTCCACTAAAAAGAGGAATCTATGATTACCAATACGTTGCTGCCGATATTGACTATGGAGAAATCCTGGATCCGGATTGGCTCGTACTGGAAGGCAACACGTGGCTTAACTCTAAAGAGTTCGATGTTTTTCTTTATTACAACGAGCAGGATAAAGGACCGTATGAGAGAATTATCGGGTATAAGCGGGTGAAATCGCAGTAGAATGTTGAATTAAAAATTATAAATTAAAAATTGGTTTTTAGTTTATTGGTTATTGGTTTTGGTTTTCTGGTTGCTAGTTTTAATTTTTTAGTTACTCGTTTAGAATAAATCATAAATATTAGTGAACCAACTTAAATCATGATTTATAACTCATAATAGAAGCTGACAAACTGACAACTATAACTATGAACCAAATAACTGAAACAATCAACTAAAAACTTATAATTAAAAGAATGAACAAACTCAAAGTCGGCGTTATCGGTACCGGTCATCTCGGTAAACTTCATACCAAAATGTTCAAGTCAATAGAAAATTGTGAACTGGTTGGTATTTACGATTTAAATCCTGAGCAGGTAAAAGCTATAAGCACAGAATTCAATGTTCAGGGCATGTCATCAGTCGAGGAGTTATTAAAAAAAGTAGACTCTGTTTCAATTGCTGCAACAACAACCGCCCATTATGAAATAGCTAAAAAATGTTTTGAGAATGGAGTTCACGTATTCATTGAAAAACCTATTACAGCCACAATTAGGGAAGCCGAAGAGTTGGTTGAAATTTCTGAGAGGAAGAATCTCAATCTCCAGGTTGGACACATCGAACGTTTTAATCCTGCATTAGTCTCAATGGAAAAATATATTGATGAACCAAAATTCATACAAACTGATCGGCTTGCACAGTTTAATCCAAGAGGAACCGATGTTGCAGTTGTACTGGATTTAATGATTCATGATATAGATATAATCCTAAGTCTTGTTAAAAGTGATGTTATTGACGTTCAGGCAAATGGTGTTGCAGTTGTATCGGATCATCTTGATATCGCTAATGCAAGATTGCAGTTTGCAAACGGTGCTGTCGCAAATGTAACAGCCAGTAGAATATCTCAGAAGAAACTTAGAAAAATGCGAATTTTTCAGAAGGATAGTTACATTGCATTGGATTTCATCACTGGCGTAGCAGAGTCTTACCGACTTGTCGCACCGGATGCAGAAGTTAGCCCTTCGTTAATATCTTTTGGAGAGATTGGTGTTGGGGAAAAAAGAAGAAAACTTGTCTATGAACAGCCTGAGCAAAAGGAATTAAATGCACTTCAGTATGAGCTTCAGTTGTTTGTTAGCTCTGTAATCAATAAAACGAAACCCCTTGTTTCGGGAATTGATGGATTGAGAGCACTAAAAGTTGCGCAGATAATTATTCAAAAGATTGAAGGACAGAGATTAACTTAAAGCAGTAACAATTAAACAATACATCCATAAAACAATAGAAATAATATGAAAAAAATAATTTTACTCTCAATAGCATTGCTGCTGACAACATCAAGCTGCAGCGTTTATGAAACGATGGTAAATCTTTCGAGGTTGAAATTTAAACTTGGAGATGTAGCCAATTTTACTGTAAGCGGAATTAATCTTTCCAACAAAAAATCTCTGCAGGATTTTAACCCGCTGGAGATAGTAAATCTCACTCAGGTTATTTCATCGGGAAAACTCCCGGCATCTTTTACACTGAATGTTGAAGCAAAAAATCCTAATGATGGTTCAGGCGGATATCCTAAAACGGATGCTACTTTAAAGGCGTTTCCGTGGAGATTAGAAATAGATCAGGTTGAAACCATTTCAGGAAATATTGGTGCTCCAGTTACAGTACCTGGCACAGGTGAGGTTTCAAAAATCCCGTTAACTATGAACATTGATTTAATCGAGTTTTTCGGCAACAAAGGTTTTGATAATCTCTTAAATCTTGCTCTTGCTTTGGGCGGCCAACAAGGATCATCCACCAGACTAAGCTTGTTTGCAACGCCAACAGTTTCTTCACCATTGGGAGATATTAAATATCCCGGTGAATTGAAGATAGTTGATCAGAGTTTTACAAATTAGATAAAGATATACCAGATTTTTGAAATCTGGCATATCTGTATAATGAAATAGTTATGAATCGAAATAGCAAATACGCAATTGGAGTTGACTTAGGCGGAACAAGCATTAAGCTTGGTGTAGTTTCTAACACAGGAAGAATCATTAAAAAAATCTCCATTAGAACTGAAGCCGAGGAAGGTCCAAAAAAAGTTATTGGAAATATTATCTCCGGGATTTCTGAGTTAACTGAAAAATCGAAATATAGAATTTCCGGAATTGGTATTGGATGTCCCGGTGTTGTTACGCCTGGTAAGGGCATAGTTGAAAATCCGCCAAACTTTCCCGGCTGGGAAAAAGTGAACATCAAAAAGATTATCAGCCAGGAATTTAAAAAACCAGTCTTCGTAGATAATGACGCAAATGCAGCGGCGATTGGTGAACTTACTTTCGGCAGCGGAAAGAATTTTAAATCTTTCGTTATGATAACTCTTGGAACCGGCGTTGGCGGCGGTATCGTTATTAACAAAAAAATATATCACGGTGATTTTGGTGCTGCAGGAGAAATCGGTCATATCTCAATTGATTATAAAGGACCTAAATGCAATTGTGGATCGTACGGCTGTATCGAAGCTTATGCTGGGAATCAATATTTACGAGACAGAGTTCGTCACCAGCTAAAAAAGCATCCTGAATCAAAACTCTGGAAAATAATTGGTAATGACCTGAGCAAAGTTTCTCCGCGCAACATACAGGATGCAGCCGAATCTGGAGATGCATTTTCCAAATCGGTGATTGACGAGCTTGGAGTTTACTTGGGTTCCGCCTTTGCTTCTTTGGTAAATGTGCTTGATGTGAGTGTTTTTATCATCGGCGGAGGTATAGCAGGTTTTGGCAACCCTTTGTTTAAATCAATAAGGAAAACTATTGCTGGAAGAGTTATGGCGCCGATACGACCAAGAGTAAGAGTTCTTCCTGCAAAACTTAAGAACGATGCAGGAATTAAAGGTGCATCAGCTTTGGTTTTTCATCGTAAATAAAATCCTGTCAAGCATAAATATATTTGAATTTCAGATACTGACTTTAATTAACTAATTATCAAGACAAAATATAATATGCAAAATATTTGCTATTAAGAAGAATTATGCTTAACATATAAATAGTAATTTATTACTGGTTATATGAATGGATAATATTAATAGAAATAAATCAAAGATATACATCACAACAATTATCCTAAGAGTACTTTTCGGTTTACTTTTAACATTTTCTGCATATACTAAATTGGTTGACATACCTGAATTTCAACAAGCAATAATGAAGTTTGCTATTATTCCAGATAGCTACACTTTAATAGCCAGTTATACAATTCCAATTATGGAGCTAATTCTTGGTCTGCTAATAATTTTTAACTTCTATGTTATTTTGAGTTTACAAGTTGCTATATACTTACTAACCCTATTTACGAGTGTTATCATAGTTAAGTTATTAGAAGGGGGAGAAGAAGTATCCTGTGGTTGTTTTGGTACATTATCATCGGACAAAATTGACATTTACACTGTACTTAGAAATGTAATACTATTAAGTTGTGCGCTATTCATCATATATTTCAAAATAAAAGAAAAAACAAATATTCAATCGGTTCAAAGTTTTAAAAATAAATTTATAACTAATCTTATGACGGCATGTGTTATTTTTCTTATTAGTTCAAATGCTGCTCTTGCCATCAGAAATTTTGAGTTAAAAAGCAGGCTCTACATGTTAATTGAAGATAACACACTTAATAAAGGTGATATGGTTAATCCGTTCATGGTAACTAAATTAGATGGTACTACTGACACTATTAATTATTGTGATTTTGATAAAACTATTATATTTATAATTAAATATGGATGTAAGACTTGCATTCATAATACAATAATTTGGAATGAAATTTTTGAAAGATTCAATTGTAATAATATAATAATTTTAGGTGTTTCCATCGATAATGAACTGACAACAAAAAAGTTGATAGAGGAGTACAAACCAAAATTTCCTGTAGTTTATAATTCAACTGGAGCGTTCAATGAAAATTTCAAACTCTTTCAGCTGCCAGTTACCATCGTTATTAATCCAGAAGGAAAAATCGAAAATATTTGGAAGGGTATTATTCATCCAAGTCTAATCGAACTATTAAATAAAAAACTAATTATAACGCAAAAAGAAGGGATGAAATTATGAATCGAATTAAAATTATGATCGCATTATCTTTAATTGTAATGCTATCATTAGGATTTAATGCTATTTCATCAAGAAGTAGTATTTTCAATGACATAGACGCTTACTGTTGTGACAATGGATTATGTGAAAATACTGATCCAGGGATTAATTGTAGATGCTCAAGTCATTCGACTATGATGTTGGTCCCAACATGTGAAGAACTCAATGGGACATGTACTAATTGCGTTGATTATACCATTTCTGGTTGCGTATGTTACGGTGGAGGCAGTGACTTCTGCATGAAAGATGATGAAACTTATTATTATGGGACTCCGAGAAATTGTGATTCCAGTAAGTAGCGAATTGAATTTTGGATTAAGGATAAATGTCATTAGTGAATTGTATAATTTTAGCAATTCAGAGCATCATAATTTGTTATGTTTTGATGAATGTTTCATATTGGAGGGAAAGTGTTTAATAAAAAGAAATTTATATTCATAACTGCGGCATTTTGGTATTTTCTGATGCATGTTTCATATTCGCAGTGGTATGAAGTGACTAACTTACCTGAAACTTGGAATACTTGGGTTTTAGATGCTTTTGATAGTCTTACAGCAACCGGGCCTAGCAACATTAATCATCTATTTATTACAACAGATGGAGGTTTTAATTGGAATAGTGTAACAAGACCATCGTATATAGATGACATCTCAATAATAGGCGAGAATAAGATTTGGATATGTAACTCGAATGGAGAAATATGGGCGACAAAGAATGGGGGTGACAGTTGGGAACTTCAATTTTATAACCAACAGCAAACCGAGTTCATGAATTACATAGAATTCTTTGATTCCCTTAGTGGTGTTGCAATGGGGGACGCACCAACAAATAATAAACCTGCATTGTTCTTGAGAACAACTGATGGAGGTCAAAATTGGCAGTCAATGAATGATACTTGTCTCATCGGACTATGGTCAGGTGATCTTTGGAGATGTGTCGACTTCGTAAATATTAATATCGGGTATTTCTATTCATATATGGAGATGCCGCGAAAACTATATCGAACAACGGACGGAGGTTCAACCTGGAAGAAAATAGGAGAAAGTATGGGGTGCCACACTCTAAAATTCTATGATGAAAATATTGGAATTGTTAAAGGGGAAAGCTGCCCCGATTCAGTTTGTCATCCACAGATTTATCGAACAATTGATGGGGGTGATACTTGGGAACTCGTTTCGACTGACAGTATAGGTTGGGGTATGGATATTGAGTTCATTCCCGGTAATCCGACTGATGTTTGGATGATTGCTGGTAATCGTGGCTACTTCAGTAGTGATACAGGTAAAACATGGATAGAACAATTTTATTTGCCTGATTTTCATACAGATTCTGGATTTTTAGATATTGTTTTTGCTGATTCAGAAAAGGGGTGGTTAGTCGGTCGTGAAAAATCACCGAGTTTGAAGCCGCATCTCTACTATACGAAAAATGGCGGTTTTGGTGGTATAGTAAGTATTAAAGAGGAACACCTTCTTCCACCTAATTATTATTTATACCAAAATTATCCTAATCCCTTCAATCCTCATACAAGGATTAAATTTCGTATCGCTGAAATGCAATTTGTAACCTTAAAAGTTTATGATGTTTTAGGAAAGGAGATCTTCATACTAATTAATGAAGAAATAGATGCCGGTGAACACGAAATTGATCTAGAGGCAAATGGATTATCAAGTGGTGTTTATTTTTATCAATTACAGGCGGGTGATTTTCTTATCACGAAAAAACTTATTTTATTAAAATAATTATTCTACCTGGTTAACAGCTGGAGCTTAACACCGCAGTACCGATTTTTCATCATAAATAAATAATTTTTGAAAATTTTCTTTTCATCCAGGATTTCGGATATATCCCATATCAGTCTATCCTACCAATCCCCACCGGGTCCGCCATAAGCTCCCTGGTCATTTCTTGATCCATCAGCATCATTAAATTCAGGCGAAGGATTACCTGCATCTTTACAAGGAGAGTTTTCCTGCAAATGAAAATCGGTTGATGAAATGAGTAATGGACTCAAACTATCAGGAGCTAAAAAGTTATATTGCTCAAAGATGTTTGTGCTATCACCTGAAACAAGATGTATTCTTGTATCACCACTATAAGAGAAGTTATCATAAAAAATGTTGTTTTGAATTTCTTCATAAACAGGCTCAATTAATGTTAAAGCTCCGCCGAAATTCAAGCAGTAATTTCTATAAAATGTGTTGTTAATTATTTTATTCGAAGAACTCTCTGAAAGTATTGCTCCTCCGTAATCTAGTGACTGATTACGGTAAAATATGTTGTTCCTAATTTCTGAATTGCATTCAAAAAGAGCCAGAGCTCCACCATTCTGTGCATAGTTATAATAGAAATAACAATTCTTTATTAAGAGGTTAGCACTTGTGGATTCAATCGCTCCGTACTTAAATGAACTTCCGATAGGCAGATAAACATCCTGTATTCTGCAAAAAGTGAATATCAAACTATCTGTTGGGTTAGTTGAATGAATGCCATTCCATTCATCCCGCACTCCTTTAAATATTATAGGAAGCTCTTTTTTCCCTATGGCTCTGATTCCACCACTAATATGCAAGCCCGTTTTTGCCTTGAAGAAAATTATTGTACCGGGCTCAATGAATAATTGATTTCCTGAACTCACTGAGATATTGTTTGTGACATAATATGGGGATTTACTCTTAAGCAAAATGCCGGATACTTCTCCCTTAAGAATTGTATAGAAACCACCCAAACCAGGATCGTTTGGATCAGTGAACAGAGATCTGTCAGAGCAACTGCTGAATAAAAGCAGTATGATAATTGCTATTTTTGAAAGAGAGAATTTCATAGAAAATTTAATCAAGCTAAAACAAATAATTACTCGAATAAAAAATAAACTATCTATATCAAATTAGTATGAAAAAATATTTACTCTGTTTTTCTTTCCCGATATTGCTGGCTTTTACTTTCTGTTCACAAAATACTGTAAATGTTAATATTGAAGTAATTGCCGATAATTTACCTGAAGGATCAAAAATTTATATAACGGGAAATGATGACCAATTGGGTAACTGGCAGCCAGATTCAATTGAACTTAGCGAAATTGAAAAAGGGAAGTGGTCAAAAAGTTTTTCATTTATAAAAGGTAAAAAGCTTGAGTTTAAAATCACTCGCGGGAGCTGGGATACTGAAGCACTTGGTAACCACGGTGCAGTTCCCGATAATTATGTTGTCGAAATTTTAAATGATACTACTATTGAAATAAATATAACGCTTTGGGCTGATCAGGTTGAAAGAAAAATTGAAGGTCAAATTACTGGAACTGTGCAGTATCATAAAAGTTTTCAAGGAGAAGGGATCAAGCCTAGAGATGTAATCGTCTGGCTTCCACCGGACTATGAATCAGATTTGAATAATAATTATCCGGTTCTTTATATGCACGACGGGCAGAATATTGTTGATCCAGCCACATCTGCATTTCAGGTCGATTGGCAAATTGATGAAGCAGCCGATAGTCTTATTCGGAAAGAATTAATTGAACCGATTATAATCGTCGGAATTTATAACACTTCCGACAGAAACGATGAGTACGCTGATGGCGAACTTGGCTTTTCTTATATGAAATTTATTGTTGATTCACTTAAACCATTTATTGATAGCAATTATAGAACGAAACCCGATAGGATGAACACAGCAAACGGCGGCGGTTCTTTAGGTGGATTGATTTCGTTTTTACTAATGTGGGAATATTCAGAAACTTTTTCTAAGTCTATTAGTTTTTCTCCGGCATTCAAGATAGATAATTACGATTGTATTGATAATGTTAAATCTTACGAAGGAAAATTGAAACAGTTTCAATTATATATAAACAATGGCGATAATGAACTCGATTCCAGTTTACAGCCGGGAATTGATGAAATGCTGATAGTATTAAAACAGAAGGACTATATCGAAGGGGATCATTTTTACTTTCATAAAGGTAAAAATTCGTTGCATAGTGAAAGAGGTTGGGCTAAAAATATTTGGCGTGCGCTAATTTTTATATTCGGAACAGAAAAGGGAAAAAGCTTACTTTAACTTTTTCTCGAAGTGCTGGTAATCTTTTAGACTCTTCCAATCACCGCCCCATTCCCAGCCTCGCTGTTTAAATTCTTTAACAAGTTCCGAACTAGCTGAAATTGTTCCAACTTTTGTGGTGTCGTAAACACAATTTTCTGGTAAGCTATGGCCATTCTTTATGTAAGGATTCAGAGCAGGATTTATGTCAATTGCCAATCCGGCGGCGTGATTGGAAATTACTCTCGAACCGGAAATAAATCTGTAATTAAAGGCTGAAGTATTGTTATCCTGCATTGATTTTTCATCTGACCATCCGTATTTGCTTATGGGGACAACTTTGCCGATTGGAAAACGTGATTCTCTGATAAGTTCAAAAATCTCTATTACATCCAGCACCACATCTTTATGAACAACCAATTGTCCCTTATGAATCTTTTCGTCAAATCCATAATAATAAACATCAACGAGCCGGAGATTTTCCAGAATACTCTGAGGGATTGATATTCCGGCAACGGCTTCCTCAAATGTAACATCGGAATCAATGACAAATCCTTGTTCTTCATCCTGACTTAAGACATTCTCGCCGTTTGTTCCCGGTAAAATGAAAATCATCAATAATAAAGTGTGAAAGAATATGTTTCTGGTATTAGTCATCTGGCTAAAAATAATTTTGATTTAACTTTAATTTGGTGACAAAAGTAAAGCCTCATTTCATTAAATCATAGGATAAAATTAATACGCATTGAAAAGATGACAAATATTATGAATATATTTGGCCGTCAAAAAATTAAAAAGGATTAAAATGCAAAAATTATTGTTGGTGTCTTTTGTAATTATAACAGCCGTCTTGATTGGCTGCAATAAAGGCCCGGAAGTCGTAACTCTTGAATCTGGTTTGCAGTATATGGATGATTCTCTTGGAACAGGCAGGGAGGCAAAAGCAGATGAACTTGTTTCAATTCACTTCAAAGGCTGGATGGTGCCAAAGGATACAGCTTCTGAATTGTTCTCAGACTGGTCCGCTGATCAAAGTAAAAATACACTTTCGCTCGGCGATTCGAAGATGAGAAATCAACCTATAAAATTTATTCTTAACTCAGGTTCTTTCATTAAAGGTACCGATGAAGGTATTGTTGGAATGAAAACCGGCGGAGTCAGGACAATGATCATTCCATCAAAACTAGCTTATGGTGATGCTGGAGTTGGTTTTATACCTCCAAACACTGATTTAAAAGTTATTGTTGAACTTCTTGAAGTTAAGGATAGGATAGTTGCTGAGATGTGGAAAGTTGATTCAACATCGTTTAAAACCACAGCCAGCGGACTTAAGTATGCGATTGTAACTCAGGGAGAAGGTCCTGCGGTTGAAGCAGGCAAAGTAGTTACTGTTCATTATTCAGGTTTTCTACAAGATGGAACAATGTTCGATAGCTCAGTTGAAAGAGATGAACCAATTATGTTTGTTGTTGGACAGGGTCAGGTAATTCCTGGTTGGGATGAAGGTATGCAGCTTCTGAAAAAAGGTGATAGAGCAAGATTCATTATCCCGCCACAGCTAGGTTATGGTGAAATGGTGCTTGAAAAAATACCTGTTAACTCCACTCTGATTTTCGACACGGAAGTGATTGACATTAAGTAGAATTAGGCATTAGTGCATGGTTGCATGTCCGCATGCAATCATGCATCTATGCAATCATCCAAATGCAATTTTTCATTTTTTATTCTGCAATTCCAACAGCTTGATGTAATTCATCATTGTGCTTACTGAATGGAGTAGTGAGATTATCAATCCATATACTCCATCTTTAAAACCCCTCCTGATAAAAAAGAAAGCAAAGAATGCTGAAATAGTGTGAGAGAAAATTGTCCAGCCGCCAACTTTTTTCTTTTTTTTGAAAAGCTCCTGCGCTTTTAGGCTGGTGTAGCTGTTTATTTTAGCAAGATATTCCTCGAATGAAGAGAATGTGAAATGCAGCATTGGATTCTTTAGTGTTCCAACTTTTCCTTCAGTGACAAACTTTTCGTGGACAAGTCTTTCGTTCAGATCGGTTTTACCCTTTTTGAATAGTCGTAATTGATAATCTTTCTCCCAGCCGCAGCTTGTTATTTCTTTTTTGAGAAGAAAATTTTTTCTTCTGATTCTGAAACCAGAAAAATCACTGGGTAAGAGATTTAGAATTTCTTCTTTAAGTTCTTCTGTAACTCTTTCATCGGCATCGAGACTTAATACCCATTCATTGGCTGCGAGACTTAATGCATATCGCTTTTGAGGAACATAACCTTCCCATTTTCTAATGAAGACTTTGTCCGTAAACTTTTTTGCAAGTTCTACTGTTCTATCAGTGCTTTCAGAATCAACAACAATTATTTCATCAGCCCATTCAACACTCTTAAGGCAGTCAGAAATATTTTTTTCTTCGTCTTTAGTTATGATAGTTACGGATATTTTATTCATTTCAAATTCAATTTATTGAACGGGTTAAATATAAAACTTTATTATGCTCAAAGCCTGTGAATAATAACCACCGCCAAACAAATTGAGATGATTTAATACGTGATAAAGCTTGTAAATATTCTCCCTGTACTCATATCCATCTTCGAGTGGGAAGGTTTCATTGTAAGCACAATAAAATTCTGAATTGAAGCCGCCGAAAAGTTTTGTCATCCCAAGATCTGCTTCGCGGTGACCGTAATAAACAGCCGGATCAATTAATACTGCATTCCCATTTTCATCAACAATATAATTACCGCCCCACAAATCACCGTGCAGCAGCGAAGATTTTTCTTTACTGTTTCCAATTATGTCTTCAATTTTATCCTCAAGCTTTGATATTCCTTTCCTCAACGCATCGGTTGAATTGCCAAGCCTTTCAGCAAGCTCAAGCTGGAACAAAATTCTTTTGTTGAAATAGAATCTTACCCAATCGTTTTTTTCTTTTGCATCGGGAATATTTTTTTGAGGATTGGAGCCAATGTAATTATCCTCATAAAATCCATAGCTTTCAAAATTATATTTGTGCATCTCAGCAAACTTGCATCCAAACTCCTCGAAGAAATTTTTCTTCCTGCTGCCAGTCGGGATGAATTCGAGTAAGATGTAATCTTCATCAAAACCTAATACTTCGGGAATTCTGATTGCATTGGTTTTTGATAATTCTTTTAATCCATTTGCTTCTTTAATAAACATATCGTTCGAGGCAGATGAATTATACTTCAAAAAGAAATTTGAGCCATTCTCCGTAGTAACTTTAAACGCATCACTAATACATCCACCCGAAAGGGAAAAGATGCTTTTAATTTTACCGTTGAGCTTTTCCTCAATTCTTGCTTTTATCTTCTCTTCTGATATCATCTTCAACTTTTTTTAATAGTCCTTCGATTGAATCTTCAAGTATATCCAGAACATATTCAAATCCATCTCTGCCGGTGTAATAAGGATCGGGAACTTCATCGGCTTTCAGCTTAGACCCAAAGCTAACCATCTTAAAAACTTTGTCACTGTATTTATTGTGTTTGTCAAGGGAAGTTATCTCACTGAAATTATCATCGTCCATTGTTACGATATAATCGAAATATTCAAAATCCCTTTTGGAATTAAATTGTCTTGCATGACTTTCTAACCGATAACCTCTTTTCGAAGCGTGCCTGATCATTCTTTCATCAGGTAATTCTCCAGTGTGGTAATCAAGAGTTCCGGCAGAATCGATTTCAATTTTACCATTAAAACCTTTTTCCTCAACAAGTTTTTTTGCGATTCCTTCAGCCGCTGGAGATCTGCAGATGTTTCCCATACAGACGAAGAGGATTTTCTTATTAATGTGTTGCATAGCTTCTGGGGATATAAAGGTATAGTGGAATAAGGGTATAAGGGAAAAGAGGAATAACGGTATACAGGTATAACGGGATAGGGGAATTTTGAAGATAAGATAGATGGATTGTAATAAAGCAAGCCTTTATACCATATACCTCTAAACCCTTATACCTTGTGCTCAATTCAGCATTCATCTTTCATCTCCCAAAACAGTAACCACAACACTCCTGCTTCCAGCTTGGTTACGATGCTCACAAAGATATATTCCCTGCCAGGTTCCAAGATTCAACTTTCCGTTTATTATCGGAATAGTTAATGAGCTGCCGATTAAAGTTGATTTGATGTGTGCAGGCATATCATCTGAGCCTTCTGAATTGTGTTCATACCAGGGTTCATTTTCTTTAACTGTACGACTAAAATATTTTTCCATATCAGAGCGAACATCAGGATCATAATTTTCATTTAAAGTTATTGATGCTGAAGTATGCTTGATGAGTATGTGCATCAAACCTGCTTTGATTTCTTTTAGCTCAGGCAACTGATTAACAACTTCATCTGTTACAAGATGAAAACCTCTTCCTCGCGGCTTTAACGATATTTCTTTTTGAAATAAATTCATTTTATTTGTTCAGTTTCAATATAAATACTATTTGGAAACTTATGATCTTTTATGCCTAAACATTTACCGAGAACTGTCACAGTTGACCCCGCTGTGAGTGACAAAGCTTTCTCTTCGATTTCTTTATTTATCAACAGACAAAAAAGTTGAAGTTCACTATTTCCGGTTTCCAGTTCAAGCAAACTTTTTTCACCTTCAATCTGAAGAAATAATTTTACTTTTCCTGTGAGTTCTATTTCCTTGTTGAGAAATTTTATATCTGCCTGCTTAATATCTGTAGTATAACTTTTAACCAGGTCGTTAGAAGTAACTATGATTGTTTTATCCTGCAGCACAACATAAAACAAAACAAAGAGCAGCAGCAGCAGCATAATAACATTTGCGTATTTCTTTTTCTTCTTTCTCAAATTTCTGCTAAGAGTTTATAAATTTAATTGGCAAATTAATCCTTTAAAGTAAAAAAGGCGAATCGGATGATTCGCCTTGAAATTTAATGATTAAATTTATTTCACTTCGAAGCTAATTTCATACTAAATGTTTTTTCTTCTTCACCGCGTTTCACAATTACATCAACTTCATCGCCGGGAACAAAATCACCGAGTGCATAAGTGAAGTCGTAAATGTTGGAAATTTTCTTTCCGCCAAATGAAGTTATTATATCGCCGCCCTGCAAACCCGCGAGCTGTGCGGGGCTTCCTTCTGACACTCCACTGATTTTATAGCCTTCAACATTGCTGGCAAAATCAGGAACAGTACCGACATAAACTTTTCTTGCCACCATCTGACCGGTTGATTTCCTTTCTACTAACAAGTAGTCAGGTCGTTCAGTATTTCGATCAATTTCTGCAACTACATCATAAACGTAATTCAGAATATTTTCCTGTCCTTTTAAATTAATTTTTTCAGTGTCATCCGAAGGTTTATGATAGTCCTCGTGCGTTCCTGTGAAGAAAAATAAAACAGGAATCTTCTTCCCATAAAAAGATGAATGATCGCTTGGTCCAAATCCTTCATCGTTAAAAGTCAACTTAAATCCGTAGTCATTGTATTTGTTTAATATATCTTTCCAACTTGATGATGTGCCAGTTCCATAAACAATTAGTGAGCTGTCTTTCAATCTTCCAATCATATCCATATTTATCATTGTTACAGCATCTTCAACAGGGAAGGGGAGATTATTCACTAAATAATTTGATCCGAGTAAACCAAGCTCTTCACCTGAAAAAGTGAAGAAGGCAATGCTACGCTTTAATTGATCTTTCATAGAAGCGAATTTTTCTGCGAGCTCTAAAACTCCTGTTGTCCCTGAAGCATTATCATCTGCACCATTGTGAATCTGAGGTTCATCTCCGCGGTAGAGTGAACCTTCACCACCCATTCCAAGATGATCAAAATGTGCACCGATTATTATCCATTCGTTTTTTAGTTCAGGATCATTTCCTTCGATTAATCCACCGACATTCCAGCTAACAGCTTCAACTTCGTTTACTTCGGTAGATATTTTTGCTGATGAATTCTTTAATTCGAACGATGATGGTTTTTTTGTTTCGATGATTTTATCATAAACTTCTTTGAAATTATTTCCCTCTGATTGTAAGAGTCGTTCAACGAAAATTCTTTTAACATTTACAGCAGAGAAACTACCAATCGAGCCGCCTCTGTCATAACTAAATTCTATAAGATCATCTGAAGTTTTATTCTCATCATACGGATTGACAAAAATTATTGCTGCGGCTCCTTTATCTCTTGCAACCGAAGCTTTCTTTCTCAATGGTGAATGCATATCGAACCCGGAATGAGCAACATTTGGTTCAGGTGTATTCCTGATAACGATTACTATTTTATCTTCAACATCAATACCGTCGTAGTCATCATATTCAAGATCAGCCGCTGAAATTCCAAATCCGGCAAAGACCAATTTTGCATTTACATTTGAGTTTCCTGAAAAAGGCACTGTGATGTAATCCTCATTCAATTTTGGTTCTATGTCATTTCCGTTTGTAGTAAAAGCAAGGTTGTTTTTATCAGTCAGCTCGATTGTTTTGATGAATGAAAATTCCTGGAAGTAATTATTGTTAAAGGCAGGCACTAATCCGTAAGATGAAAATTCATTTGAAATGTAGTCGGCAGCTTCTTTAATTTCTTCAGTTCCGCTGTCTCTGCCTTTCAAATCATCTGAAGCAAGGAAAGTGATATGCTGCTTGATCTCTTCAGCAGTTATTTCCGGGTTAGAAATAGTCTGTGCATAAGTTGAAACGTAAGTAAAAAGAATTAAACTTATAACGAAGATTTTTTTAGAAATTTTGTAATTCATTTTTTCCTTTTAAAAAATTATTCAGAAATTATTTATTACTATCCGGTATCGAGTTACCAGTATCCATCAACTAATCTATCCAATCAGCAATGAAGATGTTTGTATCACCTTCGTTACTATTAAATCTATTTGAACAAAAGACAAGCTGCTTACCATCTTTTGTGAACATAGGGAAACCGTCAAAGGTTTCGTTGAAGGTAATTTGCTCTAATCCGGTCCCATCTATGTTAATTAAATACAGATCAAAATTTCTTCCTTTTTCACTGTTGATGTTTGAAGAAAAAATTATTCTCTTTCCCTCGGGATGAAAAAATGGAGCAAAGCTTGCTTTCCCAAAATTTGTTACCTGCTGAATATCAGATCCGTCAGCGTTCATCACATAAATTTCAAGGATTGAAGGACGGAATAATCCGTTGTTTGCTAGTTCCTCATAATCAGCAAGTTCTGATTCTGTTTTTGGTCTGCTTGCACGAAAGACGATCTTGCTTCCATCCTGAGAGAAGAACGCCCCGCCGTCATAACCTTTTTCAAAAGTAAGTCTTGTTTGATTTGAACCATCGATGTCCATTACATAAAGTTCCGGGTCACCGTCTCTTGTGGAAGTAAAAACAGTTTTATCTCCTTTGGGAGATACTGTTGCTTCGGCATCGTATTTTCCTGAAAAAGTAAGTGGAGTAACGTCTGTTCCATCTGCATTTGCAGAAAAAATATCGAATGAATCATAAAGCTGCCAGACGTAACCTTTCGCTCTGTCGGGTGGAGCAGGGCATTCTGAATCGGCCATGTGTGTAGATGAATAAATAATTCTTTCATCACCCGGTAAAAAGTATGCACAGGTTGTTCTTCCGTTTCCGGTAGATACTAATTGTTTTTCGCTTCCATCTAAGTTCATTACATATATCTGATCGCATTTCATATCGCCGAATGTTGCCTGATAAATTAATTTCTTTTCGTCAAATGAAAAATAAGCTTCTGCATTTTCGCCGCCATCTGTCAGCATCCGGATGTTGGTAAGATGAGTTTCACCTTCAAATTTATAATTTGTCTGCTGTGCAAGTGCGGTGGTATAAAGGTATAGGGGTATAAGGATATAAAAAACATATTTCATTTTGAGGCTCCTCTTGATACAATCAATTAAATATTATTCTATAGAAATGCTTTATTAAAACTCTAAAATATTTGGCAACGTTTATGGATAATTAAATTACTGTATACCTTATACCTTATACCTGTATACCCATCTATTCAGGGACATGAACTAAGAAATATTTCTTTGCGGATTTTCCAATTGATATAGCTTCCTTCATCGTCATATGCATATCATCAGGAGTTTCATCATCGTGACCAGCTTCTAGTATTGCAAGATCAGCATTGCGTGCGTGAACAACAAGCTCTTCACAGTAGGCAGTATCGCCGCCATAACAAATTGTCATGCCATCAAAAACAAAATTATAACCCAGTGCAGGAACCTGTCTTGTTTTACCTGTTGATAGATTTTCTTTGTGAATTACAGGAAAGGGCTTAACCGTAATGTTGTTTGTGGTAAACCCGCTGGATTTTTTAATTGTTTTAAGATTGATCTTATAAGTAATGGAACGCGAATAAACTTTTTTGAAGGCGTTATAAATACTTTCTATTTCTACGCAGCCATCGGGATAATGAATTGTGAGCGGAGATTTTTTCTGCATTACTCGGAGATATGTAAGTAGCGACCAAACACCACCAACATGATCGTGATGACCATGTGTAATAAAGACATCCGAAATTTCTAATAAATTTTTCACTCCAATTTCTTTGTTAAGATCTCTAAGTATTCCATCACCAGGATCAATGACAAAATGAGCATCACCGGCTTTAAGTAATATTCCGGTTGCAATGTTTGGAATGGAGCAGAAAATTTTAATGGAGAAGTTTTTCTTTTTCCAGTGCAGGGGATAAAGTTGTGCTGTCATTTCTCTCTGGATTGTTTACATTTTTTTGGATCTTTGCAGCGGGCAAAAATGTTGAAAGAGTAACTCTCAAAGTTAAATCCTAAGTTCTCACTGATCTCTTCGGGAAGCTGCTTAACTCTTGGATCGGCGAATTCAATTATTTTACCGCAGTCAACACAAATAAGGTGGTCGTGAACCTGTCGCTTAAAGCTGCTTTCAAAACGGTTTACGTTGTCACCAAAATTCCGTTTGGAAAGAAGATTACATTGTTCAAGAAGTTCAAGCGTCTTATAAACCGTAGCCCTCGAAACTCTTGAATTTAGATTTTTCATCAGAACGTAAAGATCATCAGCTCCAAAATGTCCTTCGTATTCAAGAGCAGCTTCCAGCACTTCAAATCTTTCAGGTGTAATCCTGTTCTTACCTGCTTTGAGAAAATTCCTGAATATTTCTTCGGCTTGTTTGTTTTTCAATTTTATTAAGTTGAAATACTATTTAAAAATATGACCGCCGTATGGCTTCCGCAAAATAAAGATTTTTGCTCAAGAATTAAATGTTTTTATTGGATTCCAAAAAATCTAAGACCATTAACTGTTATAAAAGTCATAAAATAAGCTAATGCTGTAAAAATGAAAACCTGGAGAAGAGGAATTTTCCACCCACCCGTTTCCTTTCGGGATACAGCAACTGTTGAAAGACACTGCAGCGCAAAAATAAAAAATACAATAAGCCCGATGGAAGTAGCAACAGTAAAAAGCTTTTCTCCGGTAGCTTCAATCTTTGCATTCCTGAGTGAGTTGAGTAATGTACTTTGCTCCTCGTCATCTTCTGAAGTCACTTTGAATGTTAGTGCCAAAGAAGAAACAAATACTTCTCGTGCAGCAAATGCTGATATTAGCGATACTCCAATTCTCCAGTCCATCCCTATTGGTGACATAAATGGCTGGATTAATTTTCCTAAATCAGATGCGTATGAATGTTCTAATCTTTCAGCACGCTCAAGATTTTGAATCTGCCTGGTAGTAAAACCCTCAGTTTCAACCTGGGGATTAATATTTGGGAAAAAAGTTAAGAACCATAACACAAGCGAAAAGCCCAGTATCATTGGTCCGGCTCTTAGTATATATTCTTTAGAACTGTTATATGTATGGTTTATTACAGCACTTATTTTTGGAACCCTGTAAGATGGCAGTTCAAGTATAAAGGAGGATGAACCTTCTGTGCTAAAAATTCTTTTTGAAAATTTATTAATTATCCATGCCACAACAATTGAGCTGACTATACTAAAGAAGTAAATACCTCCCAACAAAATTCCTCCCAGCCATGGTTTATCTCTCGGAATAAGATAGGCGATCAGCAGTGCGTAAACAGGCAACCTTGCACTACAGCTCATCAATGGTATTATAAAGATTGTGAACAATCTCTCTTTCCGATTCGGAATTGTTCTTGCGGCGATCATTGCTGGAATTGCGCACGCAAAGCCTGAAAGCATTGGAACGAATGATCTTCCATTTAATCCTATTTTAGATAATGGTTTATCAATTAACATAGCCCCGCGTGCAAGATAACCTGAGTCCTCAAGCAAGCCGAGTATTACAAATAAGATTATGATTTGAGGAACAAATACCAACACAGAACCGGCACCGGATATTATTCCATCAGATACTAAAAATGTAAACCAGCCGGATTCAAAATTTTCTAAGACGAGTGAGTTTAGATTTGTAAATAGTTCATCGACCAAATCCATTAACGGTTGTGCAATCCAGAAAATGCTTGTGAAGGTTAGCCCCATTACCAAGACAAAAACTAAAAATCCCCAAAACCTGTGAAGCAATACCCGATCAATTTTCAATGTAATTTCATCAGGAGTAAACCCATTATTTGTTGTACCATCCTGAAGAATTTTTAATTCACGGTTGGCAGAATTGAGATAAATTTTCTCGTCTTCATTAACATTTTCATAAACATCATTAACAATTCCTTCAATTTCTTTAAAAGTATCTATAAGGTCTTTTCTATTCTCAAGTGAATTGTAAGGGATAATATTTTTTTTGTAAGTTACACCTAATCGTTCCAGGTTTGAGTTGGTTGCTTGAATTAAATTTTCTATCCCTTGTTTTGATCTCCCATTTAAGACAACAACATCGCAGTTTAAAGCTTTGCTTAGTTTCCTCTCAGATATTTTCAATCCTCGTTTTGCTAAAATATCTGTCATAGTTAAAACGATGATAACATTAAAACCAGCGCTGATTAATTGTTTTGGTAAAAGTAAATGTCTTGATAACTGACATGAGTCAATAGTAGTAATTACTAAATCAGGTGTTCCAAGTTTTGGATGTGAGTATAATGAATCTACAGCAACTTTTTCATCAATGGATTCCGGTATAAGACTAACAATGCCGGGTGAGTCTACTAACTCTGCTTTGATATTGTATTTAGATAAAATTCGGCTTGTAAAATATTCTACGGTAGAGCCAGGATAGTTTACCGTCTTGTAATTTTTGCCGCTGAGGATATTGAATAAGGTAGTTTTGCCTGAATTGGGTGGTCCGACAAGAGTTATTAGCGGAACCTTAAGATCTGCAGCAGTTCTCATTTCAATTTAATGCAGCCGGCTTCGCTTTTTCTAATAGCTATTAAAGTTCCTCTGATGGAAATTGCAATTGGGTCGTTAAATGTTGATTTACAAACTAACTCAATTGTTTGGCCGGGAGTAAAGCCATGCTCCATTATTCTTTTGCTGGATGGATGGGAGAAATCGATTTCTGATATTATTCCCTTTTCTCTATAATTCAATTCTGCTGCTGTTCGCATATTCTTCAATCATTTTACAAATTATTAAGATTTAATCTACATAAAGATAGTATTGTTAATTAAGATTGTCAATGAAAATATGCCGGATAAGATTGTCTAAATAGCAGTTGAATGTTGATAAACCACCATTATAAGAAAATTTGCAATATATCGGCATAAAAGTTGTCTTTTTTGTAAGAAATTTCAAATGAGATAAATCTCTAATAAATGTCCAATAAAAATAATTTGCAGTTTGTTAAAGAGCTTCTTGAGGAGCCTGAGGTAAGAAATGTTGAAAGTCTGAGTCAGGTTTTTTATAAGTATGACTATAAGAAGGAGTTGTTTCAGTTTATGACTCCGACAGTTGAAAAACTTTTAGGTTACAGCGTCGATGATCTAAACAAAATTGGATTTCAAAACATAGTCAGAAATCAGCTGGTGGAAAAAAAGAGTTCTTATTCGCTCAATCATAGCTCAAGCAGTATACACATCGAAGAAAATATTATAACTTATCTTGTAGAAACACATAATGGAGAAAGTAAATGGATAGAAGATAACTCTTTTATCATCTGCGATGCATTCAATCATAGAGTAAACAGGTATGGAATTCTGAAAGATGTTGGTGCATATATAAGGGAAGAGAAACTAAGACAAATTATTTCCGAGATACTGGAGGCATCTAATTCAGAAAAAAACATTAGCGATCTGTTCAAATTCATACATACTTGCATTAAGAAGCTGATGAAAGCTGATAATTTTTATATTGCGTATTACAAGAAAGATTCAGCACTGCTAACATTTCCATACTTTGTTGATGAAGAGGATACTGATTCATCAGCAAAAAAACTTGGCAAAGGCCTAACTGAATACGTTCTTCGAACAGGAAAATCAGCTCTGGTTGATTTAGAAATGGATGCTGAATTAAAAAGGCGGGGTGAAATAGAGTTGATAGGTCCGCAATCTCCTATATGGCTGGGTGTGCCATTAAAAATTATGGATAAAACTATAGGTGTAATGGTAGTTCAGGATTATTCGAATCCAAATACTTACAGCCTTTCAGAACAAAAAATTCTTGATGTTATTTCCTACCCCATTTCGAGAGCGATTGAAAGAAAGATGATGGATGAAGATCGTGAGGATATGATCATACAGCTTAAAGAAATGAATCGTTCAAAGGATAGATTATTCTCACTGATTTCTCATGATCTTAGAGCACCATTTAATTCGCTTTTGGGTTTTACAGAAATATTAACCACTGAATTTGATACTTTAACACACAGAGATATTAAAGAGTACATTAATGTAATCAATGATTCCTCCAGAACTCTATTTGCAATGACGAACAATCTATTGCATTACTCCCGGCTTCAACTTAATAAGTTTGACTTCCTTCCTGAAAAGATTTTTCTTGATGAACTGATTCATTCTGCAATCGACCTTTTAAAATTTAAAACCAGGAAGAAAGACGTTCTTATTAAAGCCGATATTAATAAGGAATATAGAATTGTCGCCGATATAGAAATGTTGAGGATAACTTTTGAAAATTTGATATCGAACTCAATCAAGTATTCTAAAAAGGGAAGCGTTGTAAAAGTCTTTGCTGAAAAAATCACATCTGAAAATGGTGACGCTTCAGCAATCCAAATCAGTTTCACTGATGAGGGAGTTGGATTAAGCGATGATAATCAGAAGAAGATTTTAAATGGGGAAATGATTTCTACTCCGGGAACGGATAAGGAACCTGGTTCCGGTCTTGGACTCTTACTTGCTCAGAAATACATTTCGTTGAACAGAGGCAAATTTGAAATTATCAGCAAGGAGGGTGAGGGAGCAACTGTTCTTATCACATTTCCAGTGATAAAGAGCGATTACTAATCCATTAGATTTTATTTCAAAAGCTTGAAATTCCGGTAAATTTTACCAACAAATCCTTTTATTATAAATATTTTCTTCACCAAAATTCCTAAGTAAAAGTAACGAGAAAACAGGAGATTTTAGTTTTCTTTGAACTCCCATCTATAATTTCAAACCTTTCATACATCAAATACCTTCATTTCTTTTAATAAAATAAATCTTACCCACTTTCTAAAAAACTTGAAAATCAAACTGACAGGTAATTAAATCGTAAAAATATTTCCTTATACATCGGATAATCGTCTCAAAAGATGGCATTGAATATGTTAAATATCATCGGTTGAGTTTTTCAAAATTATTATTTAGGAGTTAAAAAATGGAAATTGCAAAGATTGCATTTTTGGAGACTTATGCACTCGAAGAAAATGGTGGTATAATGGGAGCCATTCTGGTAACTGATTCAGAAACTAAACCACTGGAGTTTAGAGTAACTGCACCAATTAAACCTACCGGCTTCCAGAAAACACTTTACGGTGATGTCCTTCTTGAGCATATTCTTGTTGAACTAATTTCGGTTCCACTTTTGAATGCAATAAACGAACAAGTTGATTTGATACTGGTTAAGGATCCTTTCTTTCTCGGTGCAAACAACAAGCAGGGCGTTAGGGTTGTGAGAGTATTCAACGAAGGTGATGGTAAGTCAAGGATAAGTACTAAGGTAGAACCTCTTTCATTTCCAGGCAACGGTGCAGGAAAAGTTATGATAGAGACTTCAAAAAAATTCGAAGCCGAAATAGTTCCAATCAAAGATCAGCTAAATAAACTTGCTGAAAGCCGAAATCTGCTTGAGCCTTTTGAAAGACTTCGGATCGCCTGCGAACAGGTACATCAGCAAAAATCCATCGAATAATCTAAATGCTTAGAAAGGTTCGGAAAAAACTCGCCTCTTCAATTTCTAAAGTTGAAGGGGTTGAAGATTTTAATTTTGGTAATTGGTTAAAAATTCCCTTATCTCAAGAATTTCAAATAGGTGCTATTAATTTCCGGTTAAAGGACTTGCCTGGTTTATCTATCGATATACCAACCACTCAAAGTGCTGCACATTCATTTACTATACGTGAACCGGAAGTTGGTGATGAAATTAAAAAATATCAATTCAAGAAGGTCCGCAGCAACGCTGTCTTTTTTATGATGCACGAGGTTACTAACCAGGGAATAAATTTACCTGAAATCGAACCTAAGCCACTCGGCTATTCGGCAATGAACGTTGACTTTCTGATTACATCTCCATCCATAAAAGATATAAGAGTGAAGTTCAGTTCCTGGGCTGCGCCTGAATATAAATTTGTAATTGAAGTGCCGGCTATTTTTGATTACCTGAGTGAAATGGTTCCCACCGTTTATAATATTGAATTGCTGAAAGTTGATGAATTTATAAATCAAGTTCAAAATATTGATGTATTGAATGTTGAGCTTGAGACGTTCAGGAAAAGTAAAATTAAAAAGATTCCTATCACCGAAGTTCAGAAATCCAAAAAGATCTATAAAGTAAAAATTCCTTCTATTGGCAGTTACAAGGCTACTCAAAAAGAAGTTCCATTTTCAGTTTTTCAGCAGCCAACAATTTCCGAATCACATAATGTTTCTATTCCTAATGTAAAAAACTGGTTTACAAAAGTGCAGCTGCCGGTTGTTGATTCATTTTTGTATTTCAATTTAACGCAGGATAAACTGCCGCCAATAGATAAAAAGGTAAAAGGTCTTAAAAATCCGGAAACAGTTAAGGAAATATTAAAGTTTGTATTAAGCAGTGTAAAGAAGGTTGATTGGAAAGAACGAAAAGACCTCCACATTCAACTTAGATCTTACGAAGAAACCGGAGCAAAATTTTTAGTAGAGCATGACTATGCATTGCTTCAGGATGAGTTTGGAATAGACAAGGAAAAAGAAGTTATAGCTGCACTAAAGTTTTTGTTTGGAAACAGGATCATTCGTTCAGCACTAATCGTAACAACTTCGGCTAAGAAAGGAAATCTTGACCTTAGCTCAAGATGCAATATTGAAATCGGCTGGAGCGATAAATTAAATAAATACTGTCCCGAACTTCCTTTAACAGTTGTTGAAGGGGATAATGACAAAAGAACAAATCTCTGGAATAAATCCGGAGTGCTTCATCTCAGCGACCAGGGAACTGTGTTAAATGACTTCCGATTAAAAATATTAGAAGAAAAAATATTACACAGATTTGATTGTATTATTCTTGATGATGTTCATCTGATACTTTACACCGGCGATAAGGGCAAAGAATTTTTATCAGTGTTAAAACCACGTAACCTTTGGGCAACATCTGGAATACTTGATAAAAATCTTTTACAAAATGTTAATGGTCTCCTCAATCACTCAGTTAAAATAGAGTCTGTAAAAATCAGGGATAAAGAATCGATAGTAAAAGAGGCTCCAAAGTTTATATGGCATGAAGAATGGATAAAAGCAGATGATGACCAGCTTAAAGAATTTAAAGTCAGTATGGTTGAATGTCAGAAAGATTTAAGAAGAGTGCTGGAGTCCGGCAATCCTTTGAGATTTACTGCTAACATTTTTACTCTTCTCCATCGCCTAAAGCAGGTTGGCAATTTTGCTCCGGGTAATAATAAAAGTCCTAAAACAGAGTTGCTGCTTGAACATATAAAAACAATAAGGGATAATGGTAAGAAAGTC
>DATIJX010000009.1:0-12114 GCA_035478175.1 Ignavibacteriaceae bacterium | reverse complement strand
TGAACAATCTTTTTCTTCTTTTCAGGTATTACGTCCAGGTAAGCAGAATGCTTTTCCTCTTTTTTCGATTTACTTTTTTTCTTTTTGCTCATTACCTCTCCAAAAAGTTTTATTAAAACTCTGTATGATTAATTTTAATTTTCTTTTGACTTAAGTATGATAGGATGAAGTTAAAACAATTCTCATCTTCACCGAGATATTCCGGCGGACAAATTCCTTTTCTCTGATAATTATGCTCAAGAAAATATCTTGCCGCTGCACAGCAAGTGAATCCTGTTGTTCTTGCCATTGATGAATTATCATCTTTGGGATCGTACTCATCAAATACAAAGTAATGGTGTGCAGTTTTGTTACCGTTTTGATTTCCTTCTATCAAAACATCCATTACTGTAAAATCTTTTTCACCTTTTTCTGGCGACCAGAATGGAAAAAGTAATCTGGCTGTCAGATCAACCGGTTTGATTTTTTTATTTTTTATTTCGATTTCCTTCTCACCGAATAAACCAACCTTTCTGAAAATTTTCATCAATTCAATATGACCGGGATAACGCATGGTTTTTTCAACCATATTCGGAATTTTCATTGTTTGAAGTAGAGACCTCAATCCGTCTGTATTGAAAGATTCAAGCTCACCGACTTTTTCAAAATTAATGATTTCAGGATCTGATAATGCTTCCTTCTCGATTATCTTTCCGCCAACAACCAATCGTGCAGGACGTGTGTATTCAGCTATAACATCAATCGGAGAAAAGAAGGCTTTGTATTCAAACGGCCATTCACGTTTGTATGGAAGTCCGCCAACCATGCATTTGTAATTTGATATTTTCATTTTCCGGTTGTGATAACCGAGAATGACATTTGCCAGACCTGGGGCTACTCCGCAATCAACAATAGCAGTAACGCCTTTTTGCTTTGCAAGTTTATCCAATAAAAACTGGTCTTCCGGAAAGAAAGAAATATCGACAACCTTTTTTCCTGCTTTGATTATTGACTTCAATGCTTTAAATCCCATAAATCCTGGAAGCGCACAAATTACCAAATCATAATTCCTAATTACTTTTTTAATTCCAGAATCAGATGAAAGATCGGCTTTAAGCGTTTTAATTTTTCTGTCTTTGAGTTCTTTCAGCCGGACGGGGTTTGTATCAACTGCAGTGACTTGATAATCTTTTGAAAGTTCTAGTGCTATTGTTCTTCCAACTAATCCTGCACCGAGAATTATTACTTTTTTCAACATTGAATATTCCTATTAGAATTAAATGCTTTTAATGATTTATAGTTTTGCCAGAAGTGATTTAACTCTTTTTATCACGGCTTCCTTGGTAAAACCATATTCTTTAAATAAAACTTCGGAAGGAGCTGATGCACCAAATTTTTCAATGCTGATTGCCTCACCGTATTCGCCGAGATATTTTTCCCAGCCTTGTTTTATTCCGGCTTCAATTGAAATTCTTGCTTTTGCGGATTTAGGAAGAACTGATTCTTTATATTCATCGGATTGTATATCAAACAATTCCCAGCTTGGAAAGCTGACAACTCTTGCACTTATACCTTCGGCTTGAAGAGAATGAAATACGTCAACCCCAAGAGCCACTTCTGAACCGGATGCCATTAAAATCACTTCCGGATTTTTTTCTGATTGAACAAGAATGTATGCACCCTTCGATAAATTTTCTGCTGAGGTCATCTTTGTTCTGTCAAGAACAGGAACTTTCTGACGTGTAAGTACAAGTGCAACAGGACTGCTTTTATGTTCAATTGCATACTTCCAAGCCTCAACTGTTTCATTCGCATCTGCAGGTCTTATTACAACCATCCCCGGTATCGCACGCAAAACTGCCAACTGCTCAATTGGCTGGTGAGTTGGTCCGTCTTCTCCAAGTCCAATGCTGTCATGAGTGAAAACATATATCGTTCTCAGTTTCATCAACGAGGCAAGCCGGATTGAAGGACGCATATAATCTGAGAAGATTAAAAATGTTCCGCAGTAAGGAATTACTCCTCCGTAAAGAGCCATTCCATTTATAATACCAGCCATTGCGTGCTCTCTGATTCCAAAATAAATGTTTCTGCCGGAATAATTTTCTGATGAGAACACACTTTGCCCGTTGATTAATGTGTTGTTTGATTCGGCTAAATCCGCTGAGCCGCCGATAAGAGTTGGAAGTTTTGGGGAAATTGAATTCAAAACTTTTCCTGAAGCGCTGCGGGTTGCAATTTGTTCCGAGTAATTAGTGAAAGAAGGAAGCGCCTCAACCCATTCGCTTCCAAAATCATTATTAAAATATTTTAACAGCTTTTCTGCTTCTGATGGATATTTCTTTTTATAAATGATAAATAAATTGTTCCAATCACTTTCATAATCGTTGAAAGAACTTTTCATTTTACTAAAATGATCTGAAACTTCCTCTGGTATGTAAAACGGTTTATCCTCGGGCCAGCCAAGATTTTTCTTCGTCAGTTTCACTTCTGCTTCCCCGAGCGGCGCACCGTGTGAAGCTGCAGAATCCTGTTTGTTCGGACTTCCAAAGCCAATGTGAGTTTTTGTAATGATTATACTTGGTTTGCTTGTGTCTTTTTGCGCATGTTCAACTGCATTATCAATTTGTGAAAGATCATTCACGTCATCTATATTTAAGACCTGCCAGTGGTATGCTTCAAATCTTTTTTTAATATCTTCTGAAAAAGCAAGACTTGTTTTCCCGTCGATTGTAATTCCGTTATCATCATAAAAGAAAATTAATTTACCGAGTTTCAAATGTCCTGCAAGCGAAGCTGCTTCGTGAGAAATACCTTCCATCAAGTCTCCGTCGCTGCAGATACCATAAATAAAATGGTCAAGAATCTTCACGTCCGGTTTATTGAAAAGTGAGCCAAGATATTCCTGTGCTATCGCCATTCCAACTGCATTCGCAAATCCCTGTCCAAGTGGACCGGTTGTAGTTTCAACACCGGGAGCCAGACCATATTCCGGATGACCTGCCGTAATGCTTTTCCACTGCCTGAAGTTTTTCAGATCATCCATTGAAATTTTGTATCCGCAGAGATGAAGAATGGAATACAGCAGCATACTTCCGTGACCTGCAGAAAGAATAAATCTGTCGCGGTTCAGCCAGTTTGGGTTAGCGGGATTGTGCTTCATATATTTTGTGTAAAGGCGATAAGCAATTGGTGCACATCCCATCGGCATTCCGGGATGACCTGAATTTGCTTTCTGAATTGCATCGATAGCTAGACAGCGGATTGTATTAATTGAAAGTTGTTGTATATCTTTTTCTGGCATTAAAAACTCCAGTATTTCGAATGTTTGTTACGATAATGAAGGCGATTGAAACATAAAACCATTTAGGAATGTTAGTCGTAATCCGATGAAAATGTGTTCAATCTTGCATCAAAAATTACGGCTATTTTTGGGGAATTAAAAAGCAGGAATTGTAAAAAACAAATTATTCCTGCCGGGAATATTTTACATCAACTTATTCTTAATAATAACCATAGTAATAATCGCTTTCAACAACCACTATCTGTTTATCATCTGATGAAAAGGAAGGGAGGAACAGATATTTATTCTCTGCAATTTTACTAATTAACTTTTGCTGATTTGTCCCATCAGAATTAATCAAATACATTTCAGACCCTGTCGTGAAAACTACCTTTTGTCCATCGTTTGATATATCTGCAAACTGACCGCTTGTTGCAACATTTAAAATATCTCCAGTATTTAAATCCAAAACATAAACAGTGCCCTTAGAAGTAAAAGCGATTTTATCATCAACAGATCTATTTTTCCCCAGCTTAGATATGGGGATTGAATTTGTTAATGTTTTTATATCTTGTAAATCAAAAAGATTTAGTGATTTAATTGAAACAGCAAATGCATTAAAAAAATCAGTTTCAGTGTAAATAAGATGGCTTCCATCAGCCGTTATAAAAATAGGTAAAAGCATACTTCCACGTACTCTCAATAATGTATCAAGTGAAGATGTTTCAAGATTATGAGAAATAATTACACCATCATTAGTTTCTGAAAGGAGTGTTCTGCCGTAAGTCACTGTATTCGTACTGGGAATAAATACTGGACTCCCAAATGAACTGCCTAAACTCTTTGTTAAGTTAGAAACCAATTGGTCATATTCATTTACTGAATAAATGCCGTCACTCGCTGTAAGAAATATAGTTGCCATTTCCGGATATAATTGTAAATCGTAAATTGGTCCACCTTCGAAATAACTATAACCACCATAGTACGAATAAAGATTACGTGCAACTAACACACCTATTGCATGATAAAAAGTCGCATAAGCAAAATTAGAACTGTCTCTATAAACACAATCATAAACTACATTATTTACATCTTCAATTTTGCTAACGGAGTTATCATTAAGATTAAACAACTTAATACTTCTTAAACCATTTGAAAAGTTTGAAGAAGTTGGATCTTCCTCACAGGTGGTAAGAAAAAGAATTGCTGCAACAGAAAGGATAAAAATTAGTGTTTTCATTTCAGAACCCCTTCATATTGATTGATGAAAATATGTTTTGGGACGATGAATTAATTTGAACACTTGAAATCTCTTTTTTATAGCTACGTCAGGCAAGTCTATTTATTCTGACCAATAAGCATTTACAAGAAACAAAAAAGGACAACATCAATTGTTGCCCTTTACTAAATGATTAAAAGTATTTTAAATAGAACGGTTTTTTTTACTTTCTGAACTTACTTATAAACTCCTCAACTTCCGGTAAACCGCCCTGGAAAATAAGATAACCGTTGCTTGGTTCTCTTTCTGTAATTTCGCCGGCAATCGGAGTGAGCATAATATCTTTTACTTTTTCAGGATCATCTGTTTGTCCTAATGCCCAGCCAAGTTTTACATAAGCAACTTCAGGAAGCATATTTGCTGCGGGAATAACTCCGAGTTCCATCATATCTCTTCCGGTATCGTAAACATACATCTGCACATAACCCCAAAGAGTCTGAACTGTCATATAAACAGCAACACCTTTTTCTTGAGCACGTTTTAATGCAGGATAAAGCGGCTTGTTCACGTGTCCGAGTCCTGTCCCGGCAATTACAATTCCTTTGTAACCATTATCAATAAGCGAATCAATCATATCGGATTTCATATTCGGATAGTAATAAACTATCGCAACTCTGTCATCGAACACAGCATTAACTTTTACGTTGTTATCGTTTCTTCTTCTTTTATAATCTTCACGAAGCGGAGTTACTTTTTCCCTGCTTACCGTTGCAATCGGGATATCACCGATTGTTCTGAAAGTAGATCTGTAACTCGAATGCATTTTTCTAACACGTGTCCCGCGATGAAGAAGTCCGTACAAATCACTGGTTGGACCAAACATACAAACCATAACCTCTGCAATATCACTTATTGCTGCGGTTGTTACCGAGTGAATAAGATTAAATGCAGCATCAGATGATGGTCTATCGCTTGAACGCTGCGAACCAACCATAACAATTGGAACAGGCGAATCCTGAACCATAAATGAAAGTATTGCTGAGGTGTGATGCATTGTATCCGTTCCGTGACCTATCACAATTCCCTGCACACCTTTTTCAATTTCTCTTCCGATAGCTTCAGCAAGACCAATCCATTGAGCAGGTCCCATATTCTCACTGAAGACTCCATAAAGTTTTTCAGTTTCAAGATTGCAGATATCAGCTAGCTCGGGAACAGATCCATAAAGTTCTCCCGGAGAAAAAGCAGGAATCACTGCACCGGTTCTGTAATCGAGTCTGCTCGCAATGGTTCCACCTGTTCCCAGAAGTTTTACTCTGGGTTTTTTAGGATCGTAGGGAAATTCTTTTTCCGGAATTTTGTAGTGGGCTTCTTTTCTTCCAAGAATGTTTATTGCTTGAATTCGCTTTGCAGCAATTCCAATATTATATCCAACTGGAATTTTCAGTACGATATGATGTTCATCAGCGGTCTCCGATCTAGGAAGAATCAATCCTTTAAAATCTCCATCTGCTGTGCTTATCTCTACATCACTCCAAACAAGTGCATTAAATCTTTGAAGTGTACTTAATGCTTCTCCTTTATAACCCTTGTATTCATCATTATTTGACATTCTTTAAACTCCTCTGAGTAAGATTGAGCTTAAGAGCAACTTCTTTTGCACTTACTCTTCCTCTCAGCTTATTCATTAATATCCCCATTATAATACTGCCGGCATTTTTATCTTTAATAAACTTCATTTTACTCATCTGCTGTTCTGCAAGAAGAATTTCTTTTTCAAGATCGTCATCGCTGATCGGCTGAGGAATAATTTCATCAACGAACATTCCGAGTTCAGAACTGATTTTCATCGCAGTCAGAATGAAATCATAGGTTAGTTTCCCGTCAACATATGCTTTCAGAATTGATGACATCATTTCTTCATTTATTGAATCTATAACAAAACTGCTTCTGCTTAATCTTTTGGGATACTGAATTAAAACAACCGCAACAGTCACAGGATTTATCTTCCACTCATTCACAGCTTTTTTAAACAGTTCGGCATATTTAGAAATTGAAAGTTCATCAATTGTATCTGGAGGAATGCCAAGTTCTCTATACCATACCTGCCTTTTCCAAAACTGTTCTGGTAACCGGGATTTAATTTTTTTAATCCGGTCCGCTTCAATTTGTTTCGGCGGAAGATCCGTGTCAGGATACATTCTATCCGCACCGGGAAGAATTCTCTCAAAGCCATTTGTGCCATCACTCAAAGCTTGTCTGGTTTCTGATGGAATGCCAATCGTTGCTTCTTTTGCACGGATGATAATTTCATTTACTGCTGTTTGAATATCGTCATCACTTGCCCATACAATTATCAACGTATCATCATCTGCTGCTTCTGTAAATTTCTTTACTTTCAGCCAATCGGATGATGATAATGTATCGGTTCTGCTATCTGAATGAATAATGTTCGGGATAGTTGTTAAACAAGCAATAACTCTAAGACGATCAGATATTTCTTTGGAGAAGTAAGTGTCGGGTTGCGTCTGCCAACGTAAAAGTTCTTTGAATCCTTTAAGAACTACACATCTTAATTTTAATTTACTCTCGACCGCATTTTTTAGAGGAATATAATGCGATTTTTTTATGAGTGATGTTATATCAAAATCTTTTGCTTTAAATGTTTCAGCAGTTATTCCTCTTTTTTTAAGTTCTTCTCTTAATCTTAAGAGATTCCATTGACGCATAGCTTCGTTGTGTGTCAGTAGCGGAATCATTCCAATCTTCGGAACTCCTTTTATCTCAACACGAGTGCCTCCCTCAACACTTACATTTACATCCTGTCTTGCGGCACCGATTCCTCTTCTTACTTTGTGTGTGCTTCTCACAAGCTTTGCGCAAATCCAGCCAACCTCTGCAACTTCATTTGGAAATCTCATATCAGGTCCGGTTACAGTTTCAATCAGCGGCATTCCAAGACGATCAGTCAGATAAATTCTGTTGTGAGCATAATCGGACACTTCCCTGCAGGAATCTTCTTCAATTGACATCTGAACAATTTTTACTTTCCTGTCTTTGTAAGGTATCCAGCCATCAACTGCATAAATTGCTGTTCTCTGAAAACCTGTTGGAATACTTCCATCAAGGTATTGTTTGCGTGCAATATGAAGTTCATCAACCAACTTACAGTTATACAACATTCCGATTCCCAGAGCAATATCAAGTGCATCTTCGTTGATCAGAAACGGCGGAGTGTCATCCATTTCATAAGTGCAGACGGTGTTCCGGTTAATTCGGTAAATAATTTCTTTCTTTGTCTTGAATTCCATCAAAGCGGTGCCATCGTACTCGCCAAGTTCGGAAAGAGTTGGACGCATATGCCTTAGAATTTCCGCATCGTAATTTTCGCTGTAGATTCCAGCAGGGCATCGGCAAAATAATTTCTTGTCTGTAAAAAGCTGCTGGTGAATTTCGAGGCCGGATTTGAAGCCTACTGTTTCGTAGTCCGCTTCGGTCATTTCACCGAAGGGTTTGAAGATAAATTCTTTCATAAATTTTTTGTTGTTATGCTGTCAACTCAAAAAAAATATTCCCGGCCGAGGACAGCTATTAACCGTACAGGATGCCGGGAACACACAAACGACATAAAATATTGGGTGGGATTAATATGATATATCGTTTATTTCAATAATTTCCGCTTCACTATCATGCTTGCGCAGATAGCTGATGAACTCCGGATTAAGATACTGCTGATGATTCTTTTCATATTCTCTTAACCAGTTCTCAACTTCTTCGTGCGACAATGAACTCTTTATATAATTCAGCTTTTCAGTGTCGTCAAAAATCCGGTAGTAATATATTTTTTTATTGCTCATAATTTTTCTTTCCCCGGTTTTTTCTGATACTTCTGATATTGTTTCGTCAGATAAAGTCATGATGAAACCTCATTACAAAGTTAAAAAAGTTTTCCGCCTTTTTTAAGGATATCTCTGGCTATAATTCCTTTTTGAATTTCGTTTGTTCCTTCAAATATTCTATTAATTCTTGAATCGCGGTAATAACGTTCAATCGGAAGCTCCTGGGAGTAACCCATTCCGCCGTGAATCTGGACTGCTCGATCAACAACTTCATCCAGTGCATCGGAACAATAAAGCTTCACCATTGCTGACCTTGTAGAGATATCTTTTTTCAAATCATAATCTGTTGCAGTACGGTAAACAATGGACTCCATATTAAATATCATTACCGCCATCTCGGAAAGCATAAATTGTACCGCCTGAAAAAAGCTTATCGGGTGATCGAATTGTTTTCTTTCCTTTGAATAATTGGCTGACAGCTCCAGCATTTCTTTTGCAACACCAAGGCAGGCGGCACCAAGTCCAAGTCTTCCTGCATCGAGAGTTTTCATTGCAATTAAAAATCCCCTGCCGTCAACTCCCATTAAATTTTCTTTTGGAATGTGGACATTTTCAAAACTTAATGCATTTGTAACGCTGCCTTTAATTCCCATTTTCTTTTCAGCAGGACCAGCTTTGAAGCCCGGCGTATCGGTTTCAACAATAAATGCACTGATACCTTTTTCAGTTCTTGCAAAGAGTGCAAGTATGCCGGCAAGACTGCCGTTCGTAATCCAAAGTTTCTCTCCATTTATAACCCATTCATCTCCAACAAGATCAGCTTTTGTTTTAAGGTGGAATGAATCCGAGCCAGCTTGCGCTTCTGTTAAACAGAATGCACCGATCTTTTCTCCTGTTGCAAGCTGTGTTAAATATTTTTTCTTCTGTGCTTCGCTGCCGCCAAGGTAAATTGCATTTGAACCTATTGATTGGTGAGCTCCTATGAAAGTTGCGGTGGACATACATCCGCGTGCAATTTCTTCCTGCATCAGGCAATAACCAGCTTCACCCATTCCGCCGCCGCCGTATTCTTCCGGAAAAGATATTCCCAGAAAACCAAGCTCCGCCATTTTCTTAATCAGTTCTTCGGGGATTCTTCCTTCACTATCAATTTTTGAAGCGATAGGTTTTATTTCGTTGTTGGTGAAGTCTCTCACCATTTCACGAAGCATTTGCTGTTCTTCGGTAAGTTTTAGTTCTAACATTAGAAACAATTGCCTTAATTTAATTAATAAATTCTCCCCTGATGAGAAACCCCCGGAAAATTCCCCTTTACCAGTGGTCGGCTTACAGTTTCAAATAATATTCCACAAAAGGCAACTAATTATAGGTATGAAACTAGCAAAATCCGGCTGTTTTAAGTTAATTGTTTTCAATTAAAGGAAAGCGAACTTTGCTGTTTTCTTAGATGTGAGAAGGGGGAAGCAATTAACAATTAAGAATGCATAATTAAAAATTCTTGATTGATCCAGTATTTAGATTTTATCTTCTCTTGATAAACTTAAAATCGATGGTTGATTCAAACTACCTCGGCACAATAATTATCGATTCAATGCTTCTTGAAAATCTGGCCAGGAGATATTTTAGAAAATCACCGATAATTGTTGCAGGTTTTCCTGTACCCTTGGTTATTACTCTGCACGTTAAAATTTTCACTCTGGATTGCCAGCTAATATTAATCGCTCCTCTAATACTCGGATTAACACTGTGGATTTTTGCCCAGCCGGGACTTCTGCCGGGTTTCTGCTTTGCTTCAACATAAAAATTATACTTCCACAGCTTTTCATCGTGTGCAATCACATCTCTCAAAGATTTTCTTTCTGAACAAACTACCTGAATTAATGTCTGCATTTCAGTCTCCTCTTAATTTTAAAAACTGACTTGAAAACCAAATATTGGCTTATGAATAAACTGTTCCGTTATTACCGATTCGTTATTCTCATTCTCATTTTCATATTTGTGTAGCTCGGGAATTAGATATCCAATTGCCGCACCAACTATGTAGCCGACAATTACATCAGTGGGAAAATGATTGTGCGTGTTGATCCGTGAGAATCCTGTTACTGCTGGAATCAGAGCAGCCGCACTCCATATCAGAGTTTTTGCTGTGCTGTTTGTTAAATATTCTGAAAAAACTCTTGCTGTAAAAAAAGAGTTTGAGGCAGTTACAGATGTATGTCCGGAATAAAAAGAATGCCTTGCGTTAACTTTATATTTTTCTTCGATTGGACTGCCCGCATCATACACAAAAGGTCTGTTTCTTGTAGTCAATCCTTTTATTAAAGCATTAATGCCTTTGTTTAAAAGGAAGACTTCTCCATACATCAAAGCAAGCGTACCGAAATCCTCTCTCGTTTCATCATATGTGAGAAATGTCAGTGGCAATAAATATGAACCATAGAGTAATGCATCTCCGAGTACATCATCCTGGTAGGGACCAATTGCAATTCTATCAAACTTGTTTACATCCTCTGGTTTGATTGAATTAATCCCATCTTCAGTAAGCTTATCATTATTCAAAAAAACTAGAAGAGCTGTCAATCCGATTGCTGTACCCGCTCCGATTATCACAGCTTCCTTTCCTGTTTTTAATTCGAAAGGACCTTCCCCGGTATTCTGCGAGAATGAAAAATTAAGAGATAACAGAAAAGAGAGGACAAGAGGAAAAGCTGTTTTATTTAAAATCATTGATATTTCAGATAAGATAAATTGAACTGTTTTGTTTAAGAAAAGTATGATTAATATCCGAAAGAAAAAAGAAGCGGTCGGTAATTGATTACCAACCGCTTTAGAGACAGATTAGTTAAAAGCATAACCAAGGTTTATACCGCCATAAAAATTTTGCGGTTCACCAGCTTCGTAAAATCTTCCATTGCTTGAGTTGATATTTACAAAACCAGCATAAACCAGATCGCTTATATTATTTACACCTCCAGAAACTAGCAGGTTAAATTTTCCAAAGACCATATCCAAACCTATTCCTGCATTCAGCGTTGTGTAATCATCTGTTTCATCTGAGTTAGCATCATCAACATACATTCCGCTGACATATCGTATACTTCCCCGAATGAAGCCGGTTATGTCCTGAGTAATTTTATGATTATATGCTGCTGCAAAGAATGCGTTGTGCTGTGGTACACTCGGGGCATAATTGCCCGCATAGTTTTGTGAGGTCGTATCAAGATTTTCATCAATATTAAGTGCAATATACTCATCATACGTAAAGTCTGAGAAAGTATATGATGCTTGCAGATTTAATCCTTCAATCACATCAACGCTCCCACCAACTTCTAAACCATTACGGGTTGTCTTGGCTGCATTTCTGAAAAAGACATCACCGTAAACTTCGAATGGAATAATCTCATTTTCAATAAAAATATTAAAGAAAGTTACCTCGAAGCTTATATTGTTGAACATTTGCTCATCAAAACTTCTTATGTTTCCCTTAATTCCTATTTCAAAGTTTCTGGATTCTTGTGCATTCAAGTCCGGGTTTAAATTGATGGAAGGATTTGAACTGGTTGGATAATTGTCCATTTCATTTCCTGCAGGCGAATCAAAACTAAGCCCGTACGAAGTGTAAATTGCAACACTCTGTGTTAGTTTAAAGTTAAGTGCTGCCTTAGGAGTAAATGCTTCGAATCGTCTGAAAGCACTTCTACTGCCGAGCAGCATATCATCATTTTCAAAATAAACATTATCGTACCTGCCTGTGAGCAACAGATAAAACCTCTTTCCATACAGTTCTAAAAAGT
>DATIJX010000008.1:0-82694 GCA_035478175.1 Ignavibacteriaceae bacterium | reverse complement strand
ATGAATTGTTAAAAATTTTTCTCTCCACTATCTTTTATCATTAAAAGATTTTTAATTAATAAATCTCGGTTTTCTAATGAAAAGATATTTTGTAACACTCATTGTAGTTTTAAGCGTTATTCCAACTGCTGCTCAAAATTTCTATTCCGATAGTCCACTCATTGCAACTTACTCAATCGTTGCTCGCGACCCTGTGACAGGAGAAATGGGAGTAGCAGTTCAATCGCATTGGTTTTCTGTTGGATCGATAGTTTCGTGGGGAGAAGCTGGTGTTGGTGTAGTTGCGACTCAGTCTTTTGTTAATCCTGCGTTTGGTCCGGATGGACTTGAATTATTAAAATCAGGTATGAGTGCATCAGAAGTTGTTGATAAGTTAATTGCAGAAGATGAAGGCAGAGACGTCCGTCAACTTGCAATACTTGATGTGAATGGAAATGTAAAAAGTTACACCGGCAAAAACTGTATCCCCGGTGCAGGAAATATTGTTGGAGAAAATTATTCTGTTCAGGCGAATCTGATGCTTAATGATAAAGTGCCGGGTGCAATGTCAAAAGCATTTGAGGAATCAAAAGGTCCGTTAGCTGAAAGATTGATGGCTGCTTTATTTGCTGCTGAAAAAGTTGGTGGCGACATAAGAGGTAAACAATCAGCTGCCATTTTGGTGGTCAAAGGAAAATCAACAGGGAAAGTTTGGGAAGACAGGTTGATTGATCTCAGAGTTGAAGATGATCCATATCCTCTTGAAAAACTTGAAAGATTATTGAAAATCCATCGCGCATATTCTCACATGAATGCCGGAGATCTTGCAATTGAACACGGAGAAATGGAACTTGCAATGAAAGAATATTCAGCCGCTGAGAAAATGTTCCCGGACAATGAGGAAATGAAGTACTGGCATGCTGTTACTTTAGCAACCAACGGCGATGTGGAAGGTTCGCTTCCGCTTTTCAAAGATGTATTCAAGAAAAATGAAAACTGGAAAATCCTAACCCCGAGGTTAGTCCCTATTGGTTTACTAAAAGTGAGCAATGAAGAGCTCAAAAAAATATTATCAGTCAGTGAGTGAAGAAATGAAAACAGGTTTAATAATTGTATCTCTTATAACTTTGTTTCTTTTTATTAGTTGTAAATCAGAAGAACAAAAAAATGAGCCAAAGCAAATGCAGGGGCAGCAGTATGTTCTTCCTCCGCAGCAAGAACAGCCGCAGCAAACAATTCAAAAGCAGGAAAATATTGATCCTAAAATTGCTGCTGAGCTAATTGCTGTTATCAGGGAAAATATTGCTGCGACTGAAGCAAAGGATAAAGACAGGGTTTTGAAAACGTTACATAAAGACTGTCCGCAGCGGCGATCAACAATTCAGGGGATGGAATATGTCTTTGCAAATTTTGATATGAAATTCGATCTTGAACAAATTGAAGTGCTGGAAGTGACAGGTGAAGATGCTAAAGTATATTATATGCAGACTACAAGAGCAATTCGCGGGGAAGGGTATCCACCTACACGTTCAACTGGATTCCATCTGATGAAAAAAGAAAATGGCAAGTGGATGATCTTTAAGACAGAGTATTTAAGTAGTGAGCAAATAATGTAGATCGTTTTTCTAAACCCGGTTATCGAAATAAAATTTAATAATCAAATAAACCAGGCAGTATATGAAGTCATTTAAAATATTAGCTTTTTCAATTTCACTTATCTTATCTATTGTTTTCTTCAGTGAACATTTTTTATCGGATGAAAATCAACTCTCTAAAAAAGAAAAAAGTAAAACCGAAGCAAAGTTATATCCTTATGAATGGGCTTACCTCAAGAAAACCTGGCCCTACCTAAATGCTGATCCACGAGCAACACTTGATGCACTCGAACAAGCACACAAGCTTCATAGAGAAACAGCTGAATACAGATTAAACAAAGGATTGAATTCAGTTGCATGGGAGTTTATAGGTCCTCTGAATGTTGGTGGAAGAGTTGTTGATATTGAGTTTAATCCTTCAAACCCGAACATTGTTTACTCAGGATTTGCAACAGGGGGTGTTTTTAAGTCAACTGATGTGGGCAGCAGCTGGTTTCCTATTTTCGATTCACTCGCAGTTTTGACGATTGGCGATATTGCAATCGATCCACAAAATCCTGATGTTGTTTATGTTGGAACAGGCGAGGCAAACGGTGGGCATAATAATTTTCCCGGCGGCGGTGTATTCAAATCAACTGATGCTGGAAGTACCTGGCAGTTCCTTGGACTTGAAGAAACAACTTCAATTGGAAGAGTACTTGTCCATCCAGCAAATTCAAATATAGTTTATATTGCTGCTGTTGGTTCATACTTTTCACCGAATCCCGAAAGAGGAGTTTATAAGTCAACAGATGCTGGTTCAACATGGAATAAATCTTTATTCATTTCTGATTCGACAGGTGCGATTGACATTATAATGGATCCAACTAACCCTGATAGAATGATGGCAGCGATGTGGGAAAGAGTAAGAAGACCAAATAGTTCCCATCTTTATGGTCCTTCGAGCGGAATCTACAAAACAAGTGATGGAGGAAATAACTGGGAGTTGATTCCTGCTTCGGCAGGGCTTCCTGATCCAGCGGCGAGAAATGTTGGCAGGATTGGGCTGGCAATCAGCCAAAGCAATCCGGAAATAGTTTATACTTTATATAATGATGGAGCAAATATTATTAGTCTGTTTAAGTCAACAAATTTTGGAGATAGCTGGACTGATGTAGATCCTGATAATGAGCTCAGGGCTGGTGATGCTGGATTTAGCTGGTACTTCGGACAGGTAAGAGTTCATCCAACTAATCCTGATATAGTTTTTGTTCTTGATGTTGCATTTATGAGATCAAGCAACTCAGGTTCGAACTGGTCTCTGGACTATCAACCACACGTTGATCATCATGCACTTGCATTTCATCCAAACAATCCGAACATAGCCATTCTGGGAAATGACGGCGGAATGAATATTTCAACAAATGCGGGTGCAAACTGGGGACCGCATATTCAAATTCCTGCAACACAATTCTATGAAATAGGTCTTGATGCAAGTAACCCTCTTGCTGCTTACGGAGGAACACAGGATAACGGTACCAACAGAACACTTGACGGAGGTTTGGATAACTGGGATCATATTTTTGGCGGCGATGGATTTTATGTAATTGTTGATTTTACTAATCCGAATATAATTTATGCTGAATCACAATTTGGAAACCTGGGAAAATCTACTGATGGTGGCTATAATTTTTTTGATGCTACAAACGGCATTGATTCCAATGAACCTACAAACTGGAGCACTCCGGTTGTGATGGATCCGAATAACAATAATATTCTTTATTACGGAACAAATTTTTTATATCGAACAACTAATGGTGCAAATAACTGGACAAAAATTAGTCCGCAGTTAACTGACTGGGTACCGGGAAGAAGATTGGGAACTTTAACAACAATAGCAGTTGCACCAACAAACTCAAACGTTATCTATGTTGGAACAGATGATTCGCACATCTGGGTGTCAACCAATAATGGAACTAACTGGAATGAAATATCTGACGGCTTACCAGAAAGATGGGTAACTCGTGTTGCGGTTGATCCCACTGATGAAAATATAGTTTATGCAACATTCAACGGATTAAAATGGAGAGATCCGCAGCCTCACGTTTTCAGAAGTACGAATAAAGGCACAACTTGGAGCGATATAAGCAGCAACTTACCTGATGCACCTGTTAATGCTTTTGTTGTAGATCCCGTTGAGCCATCAATATTATACCTTGGAAATGATGTAGGAATGTATGTCAGCTTTAATTCAGGACAAAGCTGGTGGGTGCTGGGAGAAGGTTTACCAATTCTTCCAATTGGTGATATTGAGATTCATCCAACCACACGCGAGCTTGTAGCAGGAACTTACGGCAGATCAATGTATAAAATTGATTTGAACTTAGTGCCAACAAATGTTGAATTATCGGAACCAGGTTTAGCAGGATTCCAACTTGAGCAGAATTATCCAAACCCATTTAATCCTTCGACTAAAATAATATATCAAATACCGGCCTCCCTAAATCCCTCCAAAGGAGGGACTTTCGTGCAATTGATTGTCTATGACATCTTGGGAAGAGAAGTTACTGTCCTTGTAAATGAGGAAAAGCAACCGGGTGTTTATGAATCAGTTTTTGATGGTAGTAATTTACCAAGTGGTATTTATCTTTATGGATTGACTGCTGGTGAGTATAGCGAAACAAAGAAATTAGTTTTGTTAAAATGAAATTGAAAAAATCATTCTCCCTCTCCTTCGGAGAGGGATGGGGTGAGGCTTTCCTCTGTGAACGAAGAAAAGCCAGCAGGCACTTACGAAGTTGAATTCACCGTAAGTCAGGACTCCCGTCCTGACATTGCAAGCGGAGTTTATTTTTATCAATTAAAAGCAGTAGACTTTATACAAACGAAAAAGATGGTGCTGCTTAGATAATATTTATGGAAAGAATAAATTAGCTGAAATACGGTTTGTACATTTTACCCGCACTTATCGTGCGGGTTCTTTTTTGCAGCAATTTTGGTTGCCAAAATTATATTAACAATATTTTTATTAACTTCGAATAAGAAAGTAAATTATTCTATTAACAATCCAGTAATTAAATATGAGCAAAGAAACTTTTGTAAAAAATTGTCTTAGCTGTAACAGGTCAGAAAATGAAATACCTTTGGTTACATTAACGTATTCTTCAAAACCGGCATATATCTGTTCCCATTGTCTTCCACTGCTTATTCATCATCCTGAACAGCTTATAGGGAAATTAAAGGGAGCTGAGAATATTCCTCCAGCGGAACACAACGACTGAATAATTGTATTTTGCTTTATGCAGTTTATGGAGAACATAAAATATTTTAAACTTCAATCAGCAATTTTATTATTGATCTTGCTTGCTCTTGCCTGCGATGATCACGGCATTGAACCAAGACCTGAAACTCCGGCGGATAAAATTTCAGGTTTCAGAGGCAAGATTACGTTTGTGAATGAATGGCCTGACAGTATAAAAAGAGCATTCGTAGTTGTCTTTAAGGATCCATTGCTCGACCCGACTGATTTCTCTATTTTTAATCTGAAATTTCTTAGCAGGGAAATTCCTCTTGAGTCTCCTGTCTATGAATACAGTTCACTTGACTCAGCATTTATTCCGGAAGTACCGGGACCTTTTCCACCCGGTTCTTATGCTTATGTTGCAGTTGCTCAACAGTCAACCCCGGAAATTTCTTTAGCAAGAAAAGATTGGTTCGTATCCGGGATTTATTATACAAGCGGGGATACAACACAGCCGGGCAAAATGGTGATACCTGACAGTGCATTCGTCGAGGACATTAATATTACTGTTGATTTCAATAATCCTCCGCCACAACCGCCAGGTTAATTTTGAGAAAATCCTCCAAAAAATATCTTTCAAAATTATTTTTATTGATTAGTATTGCTGTTGCATTAAGTACTTACCAAATCCTATATGCGCAGGTATTTACTATCAGCGGGAAAGTTCTCGATTCAAAATCAAATCCAATCCCCGGTGTTAATGTTATTTTACTCAATACTAACTATGGTGCTGCAACCAATGATGAAGGTGCTTACGAGATATTAAATCTTCCATCAGGTAATTACACAATTGAGTTCTCTGCAATCGGATTTGAAAAAATCAGGAAAGAAAATGTAGTACTTGAAAATGAATCATTTATTCTTGATGTTATATTGATTGAGTCAGTTGTATTAACCGACGAAGTTCTTATAACTGCTGGAAAGTATGAACAAAAAAAGTCAGACTTGACTGTGAGCACTGAAATTATTTCAGGCAAAGAATTCACTGAGCGTAATTTCAGCAATCTTGAAGATGCAGTGAGGTTTGTTCCCGGAGTAACAATGACTGAAGATCAAATCAGCATACGAGGCTCAAACGGTTACAGCAGAGGAACTGGTTCACGTGCATTACTTGCCATCGACGGGTTACCTTTTTATACAGGTGATTCTGGTGATATAATCTGGGAGATGATTCCAACTTTAGAAATTCAAAAAGTGGAAATCATAAAAGGCGCTTCAAGTTCGTTATATGGTTCTTCAGCCATTGGTGGAGTTATTAACAGTCTTACAAGAGATATCTCAGATAAACCGCTGACAATCTTTAATGGATTTTACGGAGTTTACGACAAACCTTATTATAATGAGTGGGATTGGTCCGGAGGAATGCGACCGTTTAATGGACTTACATTATCTCACTCGCAGCAGATTGAAAAATTTGGTTTCAATGTTTCTTTAACACGGCTTGAAGAATCAAGTTACAAACAGGATGATGACTTCAAAAAGTATATTGGTTTCCTGAAAGCAGTTTATAACTTCACGCCAACCTCTTCGCTTACTTTACTAGCGAATACTTTTAATAAAAGAGCAGGTCAGTTTCTCTACTGGAAAGATTCACGAAATGCTCTCGTTCCTCCTGATCAAAATCTTGGCGACAGAATAGAAACAAACCGATACCTGTTTGGTTTGATTTACAAATCTCTTTTAGTGGACCAGGTATTAATGAATATCAAAACCAGCTACTATCGCAACTACTTTAAGGACAATGCTGATATTCCTAATGAATCTACTTCAAATCTTTACAGAGGTGAGGTTCAGCTGCATTCAACCATTACAAATTATTTAGTGCTTACCGGTGGTGTTGAAGGAACATTATCAGGAGTAGAATCAAGTCTCTTTGGAAATCCAGATGCGTTTTCACTTGGTGCTTATTTAGTTGGAGATATCAACTTCAGTTTTCCTCTCATCGCAAGTATCGGAGTGCGATATGATTACAGCAAGCTCGATTCGCTTGAAGGTTCGGGTGCAGTTTCTCCAAAGCTTGGATTGAATTACAAACTCTCTAAAGATTTTATTTTGAGATCATCGTTGGGAACTGGTTTCAGAGCACCAACAACTGCTGAAGCATTTACTTCAACGGCAACAGGAGGAATCACGGTTAAGCCCAACCCGAATATAAAATCAGAATACAATTTAACTTTTGAGTTTGGTGTGAACTATACTCCCATCAGTTTTGTGAATATTGATGGAGCAGTTTTTCAGAATGAATACTATGATATGATCGAACCAGGAATTGATCCTGAAGATGGATTAGTATTTTTCAGCAATCTTGTCAGAGCAAGAATTCAGGGAGGGGAAGCTGGAGTAATTCTCAATTTATTACCGAACGAACTTTCATTATCATTCAGCTATACATATTTGTGGGCAAGAGATCTTGAAACAGGAACAGCACTGCGTTATCGCCCACGCCATATTTTTTATTCGGGACTTGATTTCAGAAAATGGAATTTTGATTTTGGGATAAACTTCCGATACACAAGCAGAGTCGAGGAAATAGATGATGAACTTGTTGATTTGGGAATTGTTGTTGATGGTGATCTGCGCGTGCCTGTTTACACAACTGATGTAAATCTTGGTTATAATTTCATTACCTATGGATTACCTATGAATATTTATCTCAACATTAAAAACATATTCAACTATAATTATGTTGAGCTAATTGGCAACATCAGAAAGATAAGAAACTATTCTTTCGGCTTTAATTTAGCTTTTTAATGCTATCCTCAAACCTTTCACTTGCATTTTTCAAACTAAATTTGAAACTTAAGTCCAGGTAAAATCAAACTAAGTTTAATTAAAGCAATTAATAATTAAAAGGTGGGTAAATGAAAAAAATAATTACGTTTTTATTTGTTATCATTTTTTTTAGCTCCGTAAACGCACAACAGGCAAGCGAATATTTTCCTCCACAGACAGGGTTTGAGTGGAAGTTTAAGCAGACTCCACTGGATTCTGCACAAAATCCAATTCCCTCTTTAGCGTATTTCAGGATAGACTCTTTTGAATCCGTTGCAAATTATGAAGGGAGGCTAGCAAACATAGTTCCTACAAAAACAGGTCCTCTCCAGACTATTCAACAGCAGCCATATCTGGATTCGTTGTTCTATAATACCGAAGGTACAAATGGTTTTGAATATTTCAACATTAATAATATTGAACCGTTTTTAATAGGCTTAGATACTTCCGGCTTAATTTCCAATTTTAGTTTTGTTGATTTTTTTACATCTCTGCAGGATTGGTACTCAACATACAAATTTGCAGTTAATGTAGGTCAGGAATATACCTTAATACAAAAGGACACAACAATAACTATCAACTCTGTTGGCTATTATTTAAGATTTAAATATGATGGGGAGAGATTGCAGGATGAAACAATCCAAACTGTTTTAGGAAATTTCAATTGTAAAAAATTTCTACTTCAATGGAAGATACTTTATTATTTCATTCCACCGCCGTTCCCGGGGCTTGAAATATTCAGCACAAATGATACAATATGGATTGCTCCTGACAACTGGATCGTTCAGGATATAATTCCTGCAAACAACGTTGACCTTTCTTTTCTGGGAATTCCACCATTTACAATTCCGGGACTTGAAACAAAATTAACGGATGAGATAGTAGTTTCGGTTGCAAATGAAGAAACGATTCCAAATGCTTTTTCATTAGAACAAAACTATCCGAACCCATTTAATCCATCAACAAATATTGGATTTCGGATTTCGGATGGCGGATTTGTTAGTTTAAAAGTTTTCGATATCCTTGGGAAAGAAGTTGCGACCTTAGTTAATGAAGAACTGCCAGCAGGCACTTATGAAGTTGAATTCAACAGTCATTCCGGCGAAGTCCGGAATCTGACAAGCGGAGTTTATTTCTATCAACTCAAGGCGGGCAGTTTTATTCAAACAAAGAAGATGTTGCTGCTGAAATAAAAAATGACCTCACCCTGTTTCCCTCTCCTTGCTAAGGAGAGGGACTATAGGAGAGGTTAATCAACAACAAGCGACTGACTTATACATATTGAAAAATTATTTTTACCCAATCAAACCCTTGTCAATAAACGCTGGCAGGGGTGTTCATTTGCTAATTACAAATCGATTCAATTTGATTTTCTGAAAAATTAGTTGCACTATTCAAATGTTAATTCTTCTCTACTTTGAGAGGGCAAGAATATGGATTGCTGACTAAACACACTTCTCTACTGACCGCGGACCTTCTCTCCCGAAGCAGACTGCTGCTAAATAACTTATTATTAATTATTTCATTAGGAGGCTGTTATGAAAAAGTTTCTTGCTCTTTGGTCATTTCTTTTATTCTCACTTTTGATCTGCTGCGGTTGCCAGCAGCAGGAGGAAAGAACTTATACAGATGCTGAGGCACAGAAGAATAAAGACAATGCAACAATATTGTGGAATGGCGGTGACCTTTCAATCGTAGATACTCTGTATTCTTCAGATTGCGTTTACCACAGTGCAGATTTTCTAGATGCAAATGGACCTGAGGAAATTAAGAAATTTATTAAATGGGTTTACACTTCATATCCGGATTTTGCAGTAACCTTAGATGAACCATTGAAGTTAAAAGACAGAGTAGTTTTTACATTTAAAGCTACTGGAACTAACGATGGACCATTAGGTGAGAATATGCCGCCAACAGGTAAGAAAATGTCATTCAACGGAGTTAGCATATCAATAATAGAGAATGGTAAGATCGTCGAAGAATGGGTTTATTATAATCAGTTGCCGTTATATAAAAAATTAGGTTATAAAGTTGTATTGGCAGAAGAAAAGCCAAAGAAGAAATAAAATATTTTAACTTATTCATCTTAAAAGGTTGTGTTGGTTATTTAAAGTCATTTAAATAATTACTATTAGAGGCAAAAAATGAGCTTCAAAAATCTAATGGTTATTAAAGCATTAGTTTGTCTTACATTTGGCATTCTAATGCTTGCAGTACCATATCAATTACTTTCAATTTTTGGAGCCACACTAAGTGATGGTGGAATGTTTACGGCAAGGGAATATGGCGCGGCATTGTTTGGCAATTTATTTCTTTGCTGGTTTGCAAAAAATGCAGGAGAGTCTGTTGCAAGAAAAGCAATCATTATTGCTCTGTTTGTTTACAACCTTATAGGTTTTGTTGTAACAACAATAACTGTAATTGCCGGGGTTCTTAATCCTTTAGGCTGGTTTGTTGTTTTTGTCTATTTGTTCTTTGCAATAGGCTTTGGCTACTTCCTGGTTAAACCGCCCATAGTTAAGTAATTAGAGCGATAAAAAAGATCCAGGTAGTTTCTTTAATTCGAACGGTGAAGATGATGCTCTTGAAATAGTTTTCAGTCTCTGGTAAATACCTCTCTCTCGGAGTAGATGCCGGAGCTATCCCCTGCCAATGAAAGCCTGCCTGTTCGGTAGGCAGGTTGGTGGGGGTTTTTATTTTTGGGAGTATTCGTTTACTTTTTAATCACTCTTGGAATAAAAATATTTTCTAAAAAGTGATTGCCTATCAATTGTTAATTTTTACTTTCACGCATTGGGAAGTGAGTTTGATAGCTTGATTTAAAATACTTAACTTTCATAAAAATATATCTTGATTATTAACTCATAAGGAAAAGAAACATGGATGATTTTCAAATAGACCTTGTTAATGATGTTGCTGTTATAAAGGTTAATATACTTACTGCAACACATAGAGATGCAAAGCCGCTTTGGGAGGAGATGGAGAGTAAGTTAATATTTAACCATAAGAAAATAATTATTGATCTTTCCTTTTGTAACAATGTAGATTCAACCTTTATTGGAATGATTGTGAAAATATTCAGAAAAGTACAGGAAAAGGATGGCAAGATGAAGATGGTTTACCCCGAAGTAAAAAATGCAGAGGTTTTTTCTGTTACTGGCTTACCTAAAATTATTAATTTTTATAATACTTTAGAAGAAGCGCTACTCAGTTTCAATTAAACTCTTCACAGCTATTAAATTTGATTGATGATACTCCTATAAATAAACCTCCGACTACAGGTTGACAGGCGTTTTTATTTGCCAGTTACAATTCGTTCCTGCCGTCGGTCATATAAATTATTATTATGGAGATTCATATTCTATTTTTAGCAAATCATATTAAATAATTATCAGGAGGTTCTAATGAAAAATCAAATACATTCCTTAACGGGAAGTATTTTTCTTTTCTTTCTTTTTACAATCACACTTTCAGCCCAGCAAAATTTAACTCTGCCCGATGCAAGCCAGCACGCGATGGTTATGCAGCAGGTCGGAATGGCTGAGATCAAAATTGATTACCATCGTCCAGGAGTAAAGGGAAGAGAGGTTTGGGGTAAACTGGTTCCGTTCGATCAGGTGTGGAGAGCAGGTGCGAACGAGAACACAACAATTTCTTTTTCAAAGGAAGTTGTAATCGATGGCAAAAAAGTTCCGGCAGGTACTTATGGGCTTCATATGATTCCATCTGAAAATGATTGGACAATAATTCTTAATAAAGATTATCGTGCCTGGGGCAGCTACTTTTACAAAGAAGAAAGCGACTTGATGAGATTTAAAGTAAAACCTCAGCCGGCTGATTTTCAGGAATGGCTGGTTTATACTTTTGATGAAGTAACTTCGAATTCAGCTACTGCTTCCCTCAAATGGGAAAAACTTAAAGTTCCTTTTAAAATTGAAATTGACTTGCACCGTCAGATGCTCGACGAAATGGCGGTTCAATTAACAGGCATCCCGGGATTTTTCTGGCAGGGCTGGAATCAGGCTGCAAATTACTGTTATGTAAATGGAGTTGAACTTGAAAAAGGATTAGAGTGGGCTGATCGTTCAATAGGAATTACTAAGAACGTGACTAATACATTCACGAAATCACTCTTATTAAGTGCTCTCGGTAAAAAAGATGAAGCTGCTAAACTAAAGGCAGAAGCATTTACTAACGCTTCGGAAGTTGATGTAAACAATCTTGGTTATCAACTTCTCGGTGGCGGAAAGATTGACGATGCAATTGAAGTCTTCAAGAAAAATACTGAATTATTTCCTGAAAGCTGGAATGTATGGGATAGTCTTGCCGAAGGTTATATGAACAAAGGTGAAAAGCAGCTAGCAATTGAAAATTACACAAAAGCATTAAAAATGGCACCTGAAGATCAGCACGCAAGAATTAACGGAGCTTTAGCACAGTTAGGTGCTAAGTAGTAGAAAATCGAATTTACAGGCAGTCTGATTCCGGACCCGTCTACACTCCGTTTCGACGTGGCAAGCAAGCCGGAATGACTGCCTTTTTTAATTAATAACCTCGCCGAATTAACTCAAAATACAGAGATATGTTCAGCGTATAATTATATTTGCTGTTGAGTGATAAAATTAATGTTCAATGGATTTGAAAAACACAAACGAGCGCAAACCTAACATATCTAAACTGCTGACCCCGCTTCTTTTCCCAGTGGTTATATGGATCGTTCACTTGCTTTCTTTGCTGTTCAATGAAGATTTCAGCAAACTGGGCTTGCTTCCAAGAAATTTAGTTGGATTACTCGGCATCTTTACTTCACCACTTATCCATGCAGATTTTTCCCATTTAATCTCAAACACAATTCCACTAATTATTCTTGGTTGGATAATTTTTTCTTTTTATCCAAGACTATCTTATCTGCTTTTTGTATTTATTTATTTATTAACCGGCTTGCTTGTCTGGATTTTCGCACGACAGGTTTTTCATATTGGTGCAAGCGGTATCGTTTACGGATTTGTTAGCTTTCTATTTTTCAGTGGAATATTCAGAAGGGATAATGCATCAATAGCGCTTGCATTGGTAATCACTTTTCTTTATGGCGGATTGGTTTGGGGAATGATTCCCGGCTGGAAAGGTATTTCGTGGGAATCGCATCTCTTCGGTGCAATCACAGGATTAACATCAGCCTACTTGTTCAGAAAGATAGACCCGCCTTCAAAGAAATATGATTGGGAAGATGAACCCGATGATTTTGATGTAAAAGATCTTGAGGTTTCGCACGATCCTGAAAAAAATAAATTTAATAATCTATAATCACAGGAGTTAAATGAAAAAGAACATACCCGAAACAAGAAAATACCGTCTTGACATGAATGATAAAATCCTCAATTCAGGTTTCAGGGATTTTAATAAATTTTTTGCACTGGATAACAAAGCTTATGTTGAAGGCGCATTGCCTGTAAAGATGAAAGAACTAATGGGTCTTGTCGGTTCAATGGTATTAAGATGCAACGACTGCATTTTTTATCACATTGATCGCTCGATATCTGAAGGTGCAACTAAAGAAGAACTTCACGAAGCATTTAACATAGCTTTGATTGTTGGCGGTTCAATTGTTATTCCTCATCTTCGTTATGCGTTTGAAGTGATGGATGAGATTTACGGAGAGAAAGACAAAGAGTATGAGTAAGAGTAAGAGTAAGAATGGAGAGAAGATTCTTATAATCCCTAAAAGAATCGTAACAGTAGATACAGTAAATTCAATCATAAAAAATAAAGCTGTTGAAATTATAGCTGGAAAAATTTCTTCATTTGTACTGATCGATGAAATTCAAAAAGATAATTACAGTGAAGTTTATGATGCAAAAAATCTGACTCTCATTCCAGGATTTATTCAGACACACGTTCATCTTAGTCAGACTCTTTTTAGAGGATTGGCTGAAGATTTGCCGCTGCTTGAATGGCTTCGCTTAAAAATCTTTCCTTTTGAAAATGCACATAACAAAGAATCACTCAGAGTTACTTCTCAGTTAAGTATCAATGAACTTCTAATGGGCGGGACAACAACATTTTTGGATATGGGAACTTTACGGCATGGTGATGTTGTTCTTTCAGAAATGGTTTCTTCTGGCATTCGTGGCTTTTCTGGTAAATGCCTGATTGACATAAATGATATTTACCCTGATTTCAAATCATCGACAAAAGATGAAATAAAAGATATAACAATTCTTGCAGAGAGTTTTCACAATTCAGCAGATGGAAGAGTCAAATACTCGTTTTCGCCAAGATTTGTTCTTTCTTGCACTGAAAAGCTTTTGAAAGAAACAAAGGAAATAATGAAAGATTTTCCGGGCAGTATTTATCATACTCATTCATCTGAAAGCTTACAGGAAATTGATGAAGTCCGAAAAAGATTTCACAAAGAAAATATTGAATACTTTGACTCAATTAGTGTACTGGATGACCACACAGTGCTTGCTCACTGTGCTCATACTTCTGACAACGAAAGAAAAATGTTAAAAGATAGAAATACAAGAATTGCTCACTGTCCTTCAGCAAATATGAAACTTGGTTCAGGCATTGCACCGATTCCTCAATATTTAAAAGAAGGAATTTTAGTTACACTCGGTGCAGATGGTGCGCCGTGCAATAACAATCTCAGCATCTTTAATGAGATGAGGCTGGCTTCGTTAATTCAAAAACCTGTTCACGGTGCAGAAGTTATGGATGCAAAAACAATTTTCAGAATGGCAACGATTGATGGAGCTAAAGCTCTTCATCTGCAGGATGAAGTAGGCAGCATTGAAGTTGGCAAGAAAGCAGATCTGGTTCTGATTGATCTGGATTCATATTCCAACTCATACTCAGAATCAGATGAATCAATTTATTCAGATATAGTTTTTTCATCAACAACTGAGAATGTAAGAAGTGTGATGGTTGATGGTAGATGGTTGGTCAAAGAACGGCAGTCAACTGTTTATGATCAGGAAAAAATTGTCTCAAAAGGCAAAGAAGAGCTTAACGAATTGTTACAAAGATTATGATAAAGAAAATAATTTTTGCTTCAAAAAATGAAGGGAAAGTAAAAGAAGTACGCCACATTCTTGAAGAAGTTAATGCTGAGATTCTTTCTTTAAATGATGTCGGATTTACAGAGGACATTCACGAATCAGCCGACGCATTTGAAGGCAACGCTAAGATTAAAGCTGAAATCATTTACAATAAATTCAAGCTGCCGACTATTGCAGACGATTCTGGAATTGTTGCAATGCAGTTGGGAAATGAACCGGGAGTTTTTTCTGCACGCTATGCCGGTGAGAATGCGACGGATGAAGATAATAACCGCAAGCTTCTTGATAGATTAAAATCATATCCGGAGCCTCATAAAGGAAAATTTATTTGTGCGGCGGTCTATTATTTTGGTGCTGATTTTATCCTTGCAATGGGTGAAATTGTCGGCACTATAATTAATGAACCTCGCGGCACAAACGGTTTTGGTTACGATCCTCTGTTTCTGCCTGATGGTTATGATAAAACAACGGCGGAACTTCCACCGGAAATAAAAAATAAAATCAGTCACAGGTTCAGAGCTTTTAATCAATTGAAAAAATATTTATGAAAAAGAAAACATCGATTTTACTTTTACTTTTATTTGTATCATTTGCTTGTAATGAATCAACTACTGAACCACCAATAAACAAAAATATTAACGATTTTTTCCCCAACTCGGATGGTAACTATTATAACTATAATGTTTTAGTTTACGATTCTAGTGGAATATTCGTCCAATCTGGTACGAGAAAATCATATTATGATGTCGATACAATAATTTATTCGACACCTTACCAGGTTAGGACTGATGAATTTCAATTAACTAGTCTTCAAACTGTAAACAATTCCTATTTTAAGAAAAACTCGACTGGAGTTTTTGTTCCCGTTGATTTTGAAAGAAATGGTTTTTATTATCTTATGCCTGATTCATTGCGTGGAGGGTACTCATTTGTCGTGGAATATACAATGCTTTATTTACCTCCAGAAGTAAACCAAAACTGGTCAGTGTTTAAAGTGAATGTTAACTTGTTGTATGTTGAGTTTGAGTTTTTTAAAGTTGATGCTGAAGTGTTATCATTAGACACACTTACAATTTCTTTTCAAAACATAACGCGAACTGTTGAAGCTTTAAAAATTAAATATAACGCAAGATTAACAACCGGCTTGTCTCAACCACCATTATTATTTGAAGTTCATGCATGGATTGCAAAAGGAATAGGTTTCATTAAATGGGAAGGAAATTCTGAGCTTATTAACTTTTTCGCAGGAGCTGAAATTTATCCGATCAATACAATTGTATTAGAAGAACTTGAATCATTCAAAGTGAATTAATTATATCTAAATAATGAGAAGCCAAATTTTTCTAAAGTTAAAATTATTTTTTTTCACATTACTTTCGTTAGCGATTTTAATAGGTTGTGAAGAAGAAACTCCAAACGAACCACCTGCACAAGATTTTCCAGATTACTATCCGGATGGGAGTGGTTCAACATTTAAATATTCAGTTACGGAGAAAGACTCAGTCGGAAATATTCTTCAGAGTGGAACAAGAAATATTCTTTTCTCCGGCTCGTATAATTTGAATGGAATTGATTACACAACACAGGACGATTCACTCGATTTTGGTAGCCAAAGTAATGTCGCAACATATCTTTTCAGAAAAACTGAAACGGCTGTGTTTTATGCAGTTGATACAAGCCAGATTGCTCAACTAATTCCAGATACTTTGAAGCAGTTTGTTACTTTGAGAGATGAAATGCAGCTTCTATTCTATCCACTTACAACCGGCAGTTCGTGGAGTCTTTACAGGATTACAGCTCAGGTTCAGCCCGGAATTGAAGTGAAGATCCTTGATATAGCAGCAAGCTTCGTTGTGACCGAACAAATCGATTTGAACCTGACTTCGGGAACAAAAAATGTCACCGCACAAAAAGTTAAATATACTGTAGAACTTTATTCAGAAATTGGGTCACCACCTCAGACTTACACTGCATTTATGTGGTATGCTGCTGATGTTGGATTAGTGAAGTTTGAAGGAAATCAGTTTGTTGTGAATATTGGCGGAGGCGGAATTATTTTTGAACCATCACCCAATATTCTTACTCAGGAGATAATCGATTTTAATAGTGAATGATGTCGAACTGTCATTCCGGCTTGCTTGCCACGTCGAAACGGAGTGTAGACGGGTCCGGAATCTGATTCTGGACTCGCTTCACTCGCCAGAATGACGGTAACAATTTGAAAGTTATTTCTCCGCAATTACTACCTGAACAATACCAAAAGTAAGTTTGTACTTTTTTACTGATTTGAATCCAGCTTCCTTAAGTAAATTTGAAAGAATAATCTTCTCATCAAACTCTTCCACTGAATTTGGCAGGTACTGATACGCGCTTTTGTTTTTAGAAACTATTCCGCCGATGAAAGGCAGTATTTTTTTGAAGTAAAACTTGTAAAGTGATTTGAAAACTTTATTCTCCGGCATCTGGAATTCAATTACAGTTGCTTTGCCATCAGGTTTCAGCACACGATGAAAAGATTTGAATCCTTCCTTTATGTCATAAAAATTTCTAACACCAAAGGATACGGTAATATTTGTAAAAGTATTATCACGAAAAGGCATTTGCTCAGCGGTATTCTGGATTACTTTACCATCAATCCATTCACTTTTTTTCTTAAAGAGTCCGAGCATATTATGCGAGAAGTCTGCGCCAAAGATATTTCTAACTCCCTGCTTGTATGCCTCAATTGCAACATCGCCGGTTCCGCAGGCAACATCGAGCAGAATTGTTTCGCTTCCAACATTGCTGAGCTTTAAAGCTTTTCTTCTCCAGTAATGATCAACACCAAAGCTTAAAAGATGATTAAGGAAATCGTACCTGAAAGCAATCGAATCGAATATATTCTTAACTTTTTGTCTCTTCTCCAGTAGTTCACTCATTGATCATGCATCCATGCAATCATGTTTTCTGAAGTTGAATGTAGCCCGCTTGCATGAATGCATGATTGGATGGCTGCATGAAATGTTTCATTATCATTTTAAAACTTTCCGTACTCAAACTCCGGCTTGCCAATCTTCCTTCTCCACCAGTTGAATATGTATTTACCTGTCCACATGGCAAAGATCATAAATGCTAATCCTCCAATCAAATCAATTACATAATGATACCATAAATAAACAGTTGAGAAGACCAGCAAAGTCCCAACCGGAATAAAGAAAAATCTTGATCTGCTCTTAAGCCGGAATGATAGATACATAACAATCAATGTTATCATTGTGTGACCGCTTGGAAAAATATCCCTTTGAACCACTTCTGCTGGATTTAGAGTACCAGCGGGAATGGACTCACCAGAGTTTACTATTTCACGCAGGAAGTTTGTGAGAAATAGCCCAGGTAATTCCTGATTAATTGTCTCAAAGTTGTGAAGCGTAAATCGCGGACCAATTCCCGGCCAGATAAAATAACCGAGATATGAAAGATAGAATCCATAAATAATTACAAAGACTGAAAAATCCATTGCGACGTATCTTTTCTTTCGAAGAAGAAACAATCCTAGCAGAATCGGAAGAAGATAGAACATTCCATAAACAATTTGCAGAATCTCTGTTAACACCGGATGTGAAAACTGCCAAAGAAAATGAGTCGGATCAGTTCCAAACATCCATCTGTCAATCAGGATAAACATTTCGTCGTGGTCATAAATCCTGATTGGCTTGATCATAAAATAAAGTTCTTTGAATGTGATAAGAACGACGGGTACGATATACCAATAGTGTGCGGCATTCCAGAATTCATTATCGTATTTTGATTCAAGATAGGCGAGTATGAAAGCGATAATAATGATAAAAATATTTACGGTAATCCATATTGCCCAGGTTTCTATGCTATCACGATAGATTATATGTAATACTGACAGGATGATGTAGAATACAATTACAACAACATCGAAAGCTTTGAGGTGTTTTACAAACTGCTTGAACTTATCCATTAAATTTTTTTGAAATTATTTCCGGTCGATACCGCTCGAACTTGTTCGAACAAACTGCGTTAGTTTAATAAAATCATCAACACTTAAATTCTCAGCACGAAGCGATAAATCAATACCCGAATTTGAAAAATCAATTTCGTGAAATATACTATTACCGAGGGAATTTTTTAGGGTTTTTCTTCTGTTCCCGAATGCCGCCTTTACAATTTGGATGAATAATTTTTGCTCTTCTTCGGGATAAATAATTTCTTTGAATTTAATGTGGACTAAAGCTGAAAATACTTTTGGCTTAGGGTAGAAAACATTTGGGGAAATTTTGAAACATAACTTTGTCTCTGAAAAATATTTGAGAACAACTGCAAGAATACCGTAATCTTTTGTGCCTCTGTCTGCTGTCATTCGTTTCGCTACTTCAAGCTGAACCATAAATACCGCATCTTTTATCAGCTTGTTATTTTCAATCAGCTTGAAGAGAATTGGAGAAGTAATGTTGTATGGAATGTTACCAACAATTCGCAGTTTTTTTGTTTGAGTAGACAGTTTCGATAAATCTGTCTTTAAAAAATCTTCGTTAATCAGGTTAAGTTGAGGAAACCTTTCTCTCAAACTCTCAGTAAGTTCATTATCGATTTCAACTGCGATGAGATTTTCAGTTGCTGAGAGCAGCTTCTGCGTAAGTACACCGTAACCGGGACCAATTTCAATTATTGCATCATCCGATTGAGGATTTATTTCCCTCACAATTTTGTTGAGGATGTTTTCGTCCTGCAGGAAGTTTTGTCCGAAACGTTTTTTGGGTTTGTTATGGAATTTCATTTCTCAAAAATAAAGAAGTATAGGTGAGATATGCCAGATTTTTAAAATCTGACATATATATATGTAACATTCTTTTGATAACAATACAAATCTCTTTAGTTTTTCAAAAACAAAAAAGGATTATTCCCAATGCACAGAGATTCAGTTATCAGCATAGATATGGGCGGAACGAAAGTTCTCGGCTGTGTTGTAAATTCAAAAGAGGGAATAATCGCCCGTACGAAACAGCAAACCGATCCCACTGTCTCCCGAAATAAGTATATCCTTCAGCTAGCTGAAGTAGTAAATGAGCTGATTGAAGAAGTTCATATCAACAAGAAAAAAATTAAAGCTGTTTGTCTTGGTGTTCCGGGGTTGGTTAATCCTCATTCCGGAGTAATCAGACTGGCACCAAACCTCGGATTGAAAAATTTTAACATCAAGAAATCTCTCGAAGCTGAAATTTCTTTTCCGGTTCTGATTGAAAATGATGTTAACCTCGGTGCGCTTGGAATAAAAACTTTTGGAGTCGGGAAGAAAGCCAAGAATATGCTCGCAGTTTTTGTAGGAACAGGAATCGGCGGAGGATTGATAATAGACGGAAAGCTGTATCGAGGATCAAATTATGTTGCGGGAGAAATAGGGCATATGCTGGTTGAGAAGAGCGGACCAAAATGCGGCTGTGGAAGAAAAGGATGCTTTGAAGCAATTGCAAGCAGAACGGCTATCGTAAATAAAATTATAAAGGATATTAAAACAGGCAAACGAAGCAAACTTTCCAAACTGGTTAAAGCAGGCGAGAGGATAAGAAGCAAGTCGCTATCTAATGCTGTTAAGTCCGGAGATAAAGTTGTCCGCAGAAGAATAAAGGAAGGATGCGATGTTATTGGAGAAACGCTTGCAAGCATTGCAAATCTTTTAAATCTTGATATGATTGTTCTCGGCGGAGGAATGATTGAAGCTTTGGATTTTTATATGCTTCCACTAATTAAAAAATCTTTTTCCGAACACGTGCTGAATGATTCTGCCAAAGGTTTGAAGATTGTAGCCAGCAAGCTAGCAGATGATGCTGCAGTTTACGGTGGTATTGCACTTGCTGAAGAGTTTTTGGGTGTGAGGGTTTAGTTATTAAAATAGGGGTGAAGAATCCTTTGTAAATTTTGGACAAAAATAAATGAATTTCAGTGTATAATTATAAAGGTTTAAGTTTGAATATAAATTTAGAAGGTAAATAAAATTGAAAATAGTTCCATTAATTACAGCTCTTTTGCTATTGATGTATTGCTCAGCACCTCACAAAACAACAGATGAGATTTCAAATCAATATAAGTTAACTGATGAAACGGGGAATCCCTTTTCACCCTCTACTACGATAATTTATGATTTAAGAGAAGATCAAAATGTAAGCTTGATAATTTTTGACATAAATGGAAATCCAGTTGATACATTAGTAAATTCGTTCCAGATGAAAGGGAACTACCAAATAAAACCAAATTTCTTTGATAATGAATCTGGATTGTATTTTTATAAATTGGAAACTGAAGATACAACCTATGTAAAGAAAATGTTAATATTGAAATGAAATCTAATTATGTTGATTTAATTCTTTGATTATAACTTTGATTTTATAATTAAGTAGTATGAAGAAATAATCTAACTTTTATTCAAACTCTCTCTCAATCTCCTCCAAATTCAAACTCACTTCCTCCCATTCCTTTACTTTTTTATCAAGCGATGATTTCAGCTCTATGTGCTTTTCATTCAACTCACGTATCTGGGTTTGATTATTGTATGAATCCGGGTCGATAAGAACTGAATTTATTTTTTCAAGCTCCTGCTCAAATTTGTGGATTTCTTTTTCAAGCTTAGCACGTCTTTCTTTTAACTCCTTTGTTGCTTTGTATCTCTGCTGCCGTTTCTCAGCTTCAATCCGCTTTTGCTCTTTGCGGGAGGTAGTCTCGCTTTGCTGCTCAATATTTCCCGATATTTTTCGGGATGGTGAAAGCTGTTCTATTTCTGCATTTCGCTTGTAGAAGTAGTATTCAATATCGCCGTCGTAAATTTTTACTTTACCGGCACGGATATCAACGACTCTGTTTGCAATCGGTTTGAGAAATTCCACATCGTGCGAGACGAGTATCAACGAGCCGGAAAAATTAACTAACGCCTGCTGCAAAACTTTTTTAGATGAGTAATCGAGATGGTTTGTCGGCTCATCGAGAATAATAAAATTGGAAGGGGAGAGTAAAATCTTTGCAAGTGCCAGCCTGCTTTTTTCTCCTCCTGAAAGAACCCCGACTTTCTTGAATACATCATCACCTGTAAAAAGAAAAGCACCGAGCAGAGATCGCAATTGACCAATTGATTTGTCAGTACCAACTGCATCAAGTGTCTCAATTAAATCGGATTCGGGATTTAGGGAATCAGCAACATCCTGTGAATAGTAGGAAATGATGCTGTTATGTCCCGATACTCTTTCGCCTTTATTAATATCAATTTTACCAGCGATAATTTTAGCGAGAGTAGTTTTACCCGCACCGTTCGGTCCGACAAATGCAATCTTATCTCCGCGGTTTACTCTGAAATCGATTCCGTCAAACAGTTTCATCTCACCGAAAGATTTGTGGATTGCATTCAGCTCAATATTAAAAACTCCGCTTGGCGGTGGTTTTGGAAACCTTATATTTACGTGTCCTTCGTCGTCGGGAATCTCAATCAGCTCGACCTTCTCAAGCTGTTTTATTCTGCTCTGAACCTGTCGTGCCTTGGTAGATTTGTAACGGAAGCGCTCAATAAATCTTTGCGTATCTTTAATTTTTTTCTGCTGGTTTTCTCTTTGGTTAATCAGCAACTGGTCGCGTTCTTCTTTGTACTTCAGATAACCATTCAGCTTGCCGTTGTATGGATTTATTTTTCTAAGAAAAATTTCCCACGTACGGTTAGTTGTGAGATTGACAAAATTTTTATCGTGCGAAACTATTATCATTGATCCTTTGAAGCCTTGAATGTAACCAATCAGCCATTGCAGCGAATCGAGATCGAGATGATTTGTTGGTTCGTCAAACAACAACAGATCATTCTGAGCAATAAGAAGTTTTGCCATTGCAATTCGCATTTGCCAGCCCCCGGAAAATTCATCTGTAAGTCTTCTGAAATCTTTTTCTGCAAAGCCAAGTCCGGTTAGAATTTTTTCAATTTTGTATTCAGCGCTGTATGATTCAAGCTCTTCCAAACGTTGATGAACTTCACCAAGCTGGTTTACAAGATCATCTTTTTCTTCATCATTTAAAGAAGACGATTCAAGCTGCCCGATGATTTCTTCTTCCTTTTGATGAAGATATTTGATATCTGAAAGGGCAGTGAATACTTCATCAATTAAAGTCTTTCCCTTATGAACAACCTGATCCTGCGGAAGATAACCTATGGTAATATTTTTTTGTTTATTGATTGACCCGCTTTCAGGTTCGAGTTCTCCGGTGAGCATTTTAAGTAATGATGATTTGCCAGTACCGTTTGAGCCAACGAGACAGATTTTATCACCTGAATGAATTTTCAAATTAACATTCTGGAATAGATATTCCCCGGTGAACTGGAGAGAAATGTTGGAAAAATCAATCATTTGAAAAACAAGGAAACAAATTTATTTTACAATTAACCCTCCCCTTTGGGGAGGGAAGGGTGGGGCCTTTATTCACGTAACACAGCAACTTTACCGGTAACAACGTTGTTTCCTTCTGTATCAAAGGCAACGATAATATAAACGCCTGTGCTAACAAACTCTCCCTTTTTGTCCTTTCCATTCCATGTAGCTTCAAAACCACCAGGTGAAGAAAATTCGGTAACTAGTTGACCATCAATAGTAAGTATTTTTATTTGAGTATCCCTTATTAACCTAAAAATATTCAATTTATTTTCTTCGCCAGTTTTGATACGGAACGGATTTGGACCGAAAACTAATTTGTCAAAACTTTCAAGTGGTTTAGAATAAGGTGTCTTGAAAGATGTCAATCCTTCATCGGTTCCGACATAAACAATTCCTTTGTTCTCATCAATCGCAATACTTCTGATTATATTTGAAAGAAGAGCACTGTTCTCTGATGTAAATGTTGCAATCAATCTCGAACCATCAGAATTTACCAAAAGCAATCCTTCATTTGTACCAATCCATTTCTGGTTCAAAGGATCAACAGCGATCGCGTTTACAGATTGCTGACGCAAAGTGAACACACTTGATATTCTGAGAGAAGAACTTCCGGAAGTTGGTATTGCGCTCGTGTTAGTAATTATATTCACACCAAGACTTGTGGCAACCCAAACGTCTCCTCTTCTGTCAACCGCAACATCACGAATATCATTTGTGTTTAATCCATCAACAGTAGTCAGATAATCGGATCTGTCATCAGATGGATCTTCGTAAGTTTTATTTTCGTTGAGATAGAATAAACCCAGTCTTGAGGGATCAGCACAAGAAAACCATTTTGTGTCGTAAGGATCAATTACAAGATTTTCGTGACCTAATAAAATTCTGTTTTGTGCTGCGGGAATTGTAAAATGATACCAAACACTATCGGGTGTTCGCATTGACAAGGTATTTCTTTCAACAGACCAGTAATTAAGAACCCATAAATTATTTCGTGAGTCATTCCCAAATCCGGTGATTACAAGAAAATCCGGATTCTGTGGAATTCCCTGCATACCCGTATTTGCTCTGTTGAAAAGTTTTTTATTATCACCATTTACTTCCAAGAAACCAAAGCCCCATCCTCCCAAATATGCGGTATTGCCAAGTGTATTAGCGTGGTAAACTGCATTAGTAGGCAAGTCGGGTGTATTTGAAATATTGTAATGATTCCAAAACTCATTTTCGTAAGTATAGTATCCAACGCCAGTAACATCTTTTCCGCTTGCCGACCAAAACGTACTGTTCGCATCAACACTCATTGACGGGAATTGATTAACCGGTGGTGCATTTGGTGAGATAAAATCACCAACCAGAGCGTTGTTCAGGAATAGCGCACCATTAGTACTCGCACACACAAACCCGAAATTCTCTTTGTATTCAATTCTGGTAAGAGGAACGATAGAACTGTACAGCTCACTAAGATTCTGATTATAGTAAAGATAAATTTTGCTTTGTGCGACAATAAGAATAGAATCTCCGCTAATTTGAAAGTCGCTGATATTAATGTTGGCGAGGTTAGGGATAAAATTGCTCCAGGTATTATTTGCAAAACGGGAAAAACCTTTGTCCGTGCTCACGATTAATTCTCCCTGGAATAAGCCGGCTTTTAAAGTTTTATTTGATGGAAGCCCTTGAGCGAGGGAATAAACGTTCCAGGATTCGGGGGCAGAGAGATTTAACGCTCCCGGTTTTTGAATTGCAACACCCTGATCAGTGCAAACATAGAACAAGCCAGATTTTAAAGTGTTGTTCACTCTTGTATTCGAAGGAAAGGTTCCGAACTTGAAAAAAGTATCAAAGAAGAGAAAGCTGTTCGCGTCTATCAAAGAAACACCAAAGTCAGTGGAAACAATTATTGTATCACCAGCCGAGGCAAAATCATTAATTCTTTTGTTTATTTGATTTGAGTTGTAAATATCTAGAATTACTTCAAGACTGTTATTGCTGGTATTATAGATATCAATTATGCCCTCAACACTGCCAAACCATGTTCTTCCTGAATTATCCACGATCACTGATGTAAGTGAATTACCTTGCAGTCCATCAGACTTATGAAGTGCTGTAAACTGATTTGAAGTTGATGAGTATTGAAATGCACCACCGGTAGCAGCACTCCAAAATCCATCTGAGATAATAGTTACATCCTGAACATTTTTTAATGCAGTGTAGTTTTTCCAGTTAATAAATTGCTGTGCAGGTAAAGTGGAAAGTAATGTTGATACGATTAACAAAAAAAATAAAATTCTCATTTTCTAGCTCCCAATTGTAAGTTAAGTGTAGAAATTTGCTAACCGTACCTCTTAAAAATTTTTATTAGCGTTTAATTAAAGTTATAAAAAATAATCAGGATTGAAAGTCTAAAAAAATAGCTCCGTACTTACTCAATATTTCTGACAAGTCTTGTTCGCATAGTATCAACTACCTTGGGTGAGGTATAGTATTTACCAAGATTTTCATCATCTTCTCTTTTACCGCCATGAAAATCAGAACCACCAGATTCAAGTAGGAAATATTCGATTACAATTCCTCTATAGAACTTAACCTGTTCGGGTGAATGAGAGGGATGTATTACTTCTATTCCATCAACTCCTGCATCTATAAGTTCTTTAATGAGAATTTCAGGCATATTTCCGGGATGAGCAATAAATGACAATCCGCCCGCATCATTTATAATTTTGAATGCACTTTGGGGTGATAGATGAACCTTTCGTTCGTAAGCGGGGGCATGGTTACCGATATATTTATAAAAGGCTTCGAAGAAAGATTTTACCTGTCCCTTGGCAAGCAGAGCCTGTGCAACATGCGGTCTGCCAACAGCTGAGTCCTTAGCAAAAACAAGAACATCATCCATTGAAATATCCAGGCCAAGTATGTTCAACTTATTAACCATTCTGATTGCGCGTTTATGTCTTTCCTCTCTGAAAAAATTCAGATAATGTTCAAGGTCCTTATTATTTGGATCAACAAAATAGCCTAATATATGAACCTCAGTATCACGGATATCTGTACTTATCTCAACACCCGGGATGACTTCTATACCATAATTCGCTGCGTATTCAGTGGCCTTGCCAATTCCGTTAACACTATCGTGATCGGTGATGCTGAGTATTTTGATGCCCTGACTTTTTGCTTTTTCAATTAATTTTTCCGGAGAGTGATAACCATCGGAGTGGAATGTATGCATGTGTAAATCTGTTTTCTCTGTAATCATGGAGTGAGAGTTTATAAGCCGTATAGTTCTTTGAATTTTTCGTAATCAATAATTCTTAGTTTGGAGCCTTCAAGTTCAACCAAACCCTTTTTTGCAAATGCATGCAATGTGCGTGAGATAGTCTCCCTGGAGGTTCCGGCCATATTTGCCAGTTCATGTTGAAAAGGTAATTTCTCTATTTCAACAACACCGTGTTTTATCTTTCCAATATCATCAGCCAATTGAAGAAGTACCGAAGCAACTTTCCCTTCAGCGTCTTTCAGCGACAAGGCTTTTATTTTCATTCCCGCTGCTCTAAGTCTTTGTGTCAGTTCCTGCAGTAAAGCAATTGAGACTTCGGGATGATCTTCTAAAAGTTTAAGAAAATCATTTCTTTGAATAATTAAAATTTTCGAATCTTCCATTGCAGTGCATGTTGCTGACCTTTCAAGCCCATCGAGTAAAGACATCTCACCAAAAAAATCAGAAGGATTAAGAATTGAAAGTATTACTTCTCTGTCATCATCTTCAGTGCTTATCCTGGAAATTTTCACCTTACCCGAAATGATTATGAACAAGGCTGAACCTGCCTCTTTTTCAGATAAGATTATTGATTCTTTCGAGAAACTCTGGACTGAACCAGATCTGGATAGCTGTTCGAGAGTATCATCTTTAAGTTCTGAAAATATCGGGACACTCTTTAAAAATTCAACTTTTTCCACGCTTTTTACTAATTTTTCTTTAATTGATGACAAGCTAAAATAGGTTTCATTGATTTGAAAATCAAATAAGCAGAATCATATAATTGTATAAGCCAACTGTTTTTACTGATGTGTATACCAATTAATTGCTGTATTTTTAATTGATTTTTAACCAACCTGTCTCTATGTTTGTATCCTTATTTTTGAACTAAAAACGGAGATTCTTACGACATGGGAATGATGGCTAAAATGAGAAACTTAGCTCCTGTCTTCATTATTACAGTGGGTGCTTTGTTTGTACTTTTTATGGTGATTTCAGATTCGAACGTGCTTGAAGCTTTAGGTGGCAGGACGAACGATGTTGGATCAGTTAATGGTATTGATATTTCTTACCAGGAGTTTCAGCTTGCTGTAGAAAGACAAAGAGAGTCCCAGAAGCAGCAGACTGGCAACGATGTTCCTGAAGAGCAGTTTGATCAATTCAGAGATCAGGTGTGGGAAACTCTGGTAACCGAAAAATTAATTGAGCAGGAAGTTCAGAGACTCGGCATAACAGTAAGTAATCAGGAAATTAAAGATATAATTCTTGGAGATGAACCTCCGGCATTTCTTAAGCAAAATTTCATTGATTCCCTCGGCAGATTTAATCGTGAAATGTACGAGGAAGCAATCTTCAATCCTCAAAATGAACAGATACTTTTGCAAGCAGAAGAAATTGTTAAACAAACCAGGTACAGAGAAAAGCTGCAGAGCTTGTTAGAAGCAGGTATTACAATTGGTGAAGATGAGATTATGAGAAAATTTATTGAGCAAAATACTTTTATGGATGCACAATATGGGCTCTCTGCAAATGCACTTTTCCCCGATTCAGTTTTAAGTATTACTGAAAAGGACTTGAGAAATTATTATGAAGCGAATCCTGATAAGTTTAAAGTTAATGCACAAAGAAAACTAAGTTTTGTGTTTTTCAGGAATGAGCCATCAAACGCAGATAGTATGCTGGTTATAAAGAATCTGGAAAATGTTAAACGGATGGCAGAAAATGACACTTCCGATTTTAAATATTTTGTTGATATTTATTCAGAGGTACCATATTCAGTTGATACATTTACGGTATCTGGACTATCGAATGAAGCAATAGAAGCATTTAAAGAAGCTAAGAAAGGATCAATTGTTGGTCCGGTTCCTTCAACAAGAGGTGGATATGATTTATATCATCTTCTAAACATTATTCCAACATCTGAAAAATCAGTCAAGGCCTCGCATATATTAGTTTCACAGATGGGTGATGACGCTGCAAACCTTGCAGAGGCTAATCGTATATATGATGAATTAAAGAACGGAGCTGACTTTGCTCAAGCGGCACAAAATTATTCCAAAGATCCCGGCTCTGCAAAGATGGGAGGAAATCTTGGTTGGTTTGGTAAAGGTATGATGGTTAAGGAATTTGAAGAAGCTTGTTTTTCAGGTAAAGTTGGAGAAATTCAAAAGCCGGTTAAAACTTCATTTGGCTACCATATTATTCTCGTTACAGATCAGGCTACAAGTAAGTATGTTGTTGAAAAAATTAATAATGCTATCCAGGAATCAGCCACAAGTCGTGATGCAAAATTCACTGCAGCCAATGACTTTTCCTTTCTCGCAAAGAAAAATGGATTTGAGAAGGAAGCAGAGTTGATGGCTTACAGCATACAGCAAAGTGCTAGTTTTACTTTGAAGAGCACTTCAATTCCGGGACTTGGTGCAAATAAAAGACTAGTTTCCTTTGCATTTGAAAACAGTCTTAACTCGATAAGTGAAGTTCATAAATTACCTGGTGGGTATGTTGTTGCAAAAATATCGGAAGTCGTACCTGATGGTCTCGAAAAATTTGAAGATAATCAGCCGAAAGTCAGACAATTACTTGTCGTTGAAAAGCAATATGAAAAAGCACGAGAACTTGCAACCGAGGTGATGAAAAAAGCTGGCAACGATTTGAACAAAGTAAACCAGATTGATTCAAGAATTCAGGTTGGAACAACCGGTAGATTTAATTCGACCACATCCATTCCAACAATCGGAAAAGATAATGCATTTATATTTACAGCACTCACAATGAAACCCGGTGAAATTTCCGAACCTGTCAGAGGCTTGAGGGGTTATTTTATTTTTAAACTTACTGAAAAAACTCCTTTCGATTCTACTGCTTATCAAGCCCAAGCCGGTACGCTCAGAAGTAGCTTAATTCAGGAAAAGAAAACAGCTTCATTGAATGCCTGGTTAGCTGAGATTAAAGAACAGGCTGATATAGTTGATAACAGGCACATGTTCTACGGCTATTAGACTTATAATTATTTTATTGCCCCCTTTTCATAATTAAGGTATGAAACGGGGGTTTTCTTTTTTAAAGAATTTTAGACAAGTTCACAAAGAATTAAATATCAATCGATAAATGTTTAAAATTTTTTTAATTGTACTATTACCCATTTTATTCTCTGCTGAATCCTTTGCTCAATTCAGTTCTGGGAATATGGGTATAGCGGTGAATGCTGTTTACACAACCTCTGCCGAAATATATCTAAATCCCAATTCTTCAAACTCAGAAGTCAGAAACAAATCATTTACTCTGGAAAATATCTGGAATCCTGGAATCGATATCAGATACAGATTTACTAATGAATTCATTCTCAGTTTGAATTTGGAATACGTTAAGAAAACCGCTTATGCACCAAACCTTACAGCTTTTATTGGTAACCAGGTGTTTGTATTTGAAGTTGAAGATGGGCTGAGTGTAATTCCAATAGAACTTACAGCTCATTATTACTTTCCGTTTTCTACAGAGGATTTCAAATTTATGATGGGAGGTGGATTAGGTTATTACATTGGAGAGTTTGTAAGGAAGTTCCAAGGTGTTGATCTCGAAATAACTCAAAGAAAATTTGCCCTTGGATTTCATGTCTCTGCTTCAATGGACTATATTATTATCGAAAATCTATCAGCGCGATTTGAAATGAAGTTTAGAAATCCTCAATACACCGTATCCAGTAAATACTCTAAGACCGAGGTAACTTACCAGGGAAATGTTATACAGCTTCCCGAAAATGCTTTTGACACTAAAGTCGATATTGATGGATTGACATTTATTTTCGGGCTAGTGATTAACATCTGAAAAGTGCGGGTCTCACAACTACTTCTTTTATTATTCAATTAATAAAACATATTTTTGACCTGCAATCTTATGAAGAAAAAAATCTATTATCTTACAGGATTTATGTCAGCCGGAAAAAGTACTATCGGTCCTATTCTGGCAAATACTCTCGGCTGGAATTTTTATGATCTTGATAAAGAAGTCGAGAAAAAAGAAAGTATGAAGGTAGTTGAGCTCTTCGAACAAAAAGGTGAAGATTATTTCCGAAAGTCAGAAACAGCCTTGCTGGAAAAACTATCTCAGGATAATGAGTCGATTATTTCCCTCGGAGGTGGTGCAATTGCATCAGATGTAAATTTTGGAATTATCAAATCAACCGGTAAAATTATTTATCTGAAGTCTTCACCGGAAATGGCTTATAAGAGATTAAGATATAAAAGAGACCGCCCGGCATTTGTGTTTGAAGGTGAAGAAGTCCCTTCTAAGGAAGAATTTCTTGAAAGAATTAATAAACTCTTAGATTCGAGAAAAAAATATTATGAGCAGGCTGATTTTGTTATTGATACCGATAATCAAACAGTGGGAAAAACAGTAGACATCATAGCGAAATATATTATAAACGATTCATCAAAAGTCTAGCAGAAAATTTTGAAAAAAATAAAAGTTAATACTGCGTCTAATAATTATCCGGTTTATATCGGTAATAATATTTTTGAAGATTTACCTGAATTCATCAGGAAGTATAGTCTATCAAAAAGAATATTTGTGATCATTGACAGAAATGTTGAAAGAATTTATGGTGCGGCTATCAGAAAAGCTATTGAAGCAGTTGCAGTTAAAAAATATTTTTGGATTGCGCCTGCGTCAGAGAGATTAAAATCCTTTAAAACTGTTTATAGAATATTTTCCTATTTATTTGAAGAAAAATTTGGCAGGGACACACTTTATATTATTATTGGAGGTGGCACTATCGGGGACGTTGCCGGGTTTACAGCTTCTATTTATATGCGGGGTGTTCAGCTGGTTCATATTCCGACGACATTGCTCGCTGCTGTTGATAGCTCCATCGGTGGAAAGACAGGAATTAATTTTAATGAAGCAAAAAATCTAATCGGTACTTTTTATCATCCTGCTTTAGTTTTAATCGATACAAACTTTTTAAAATCTCTACCCGAAAATGAATTGATCTCTGGTTTTGGTGAAATAATAAAATACTCTTATCTGTCTGATGGTGATTTGTACTCAACTCTGCTTTCTGACTATGAATTACTTTTGAGGAAAGATTTGAACTTCCTGGAAAGAATCATTTATGAAAGCGTTAAAATAAAATCTGCAGTTGTGTTGAAGGATGAACACGAAAAAACAGGCTTAAGGAAAATTCTGAACTTTGGACACACCTTCGCACATGCATTCGAAAGTAACTCTGCTTATAAACTAGCACATGGTAAAGCTGTGATTGCAGGAATAATAAGTGCTCTCTTCCTTTCGTCAGAAATAGGTTTGATAAGTGAAAAGCAGCTTAACTATATGCTTGAACTTCCATTAAAATTTAAATCCTCAATTCAGTTAAAAGATCTAAATGAAAAAGAATTGTTAAGGTTAATGGAATACGATAAGAAAAACAGAGAGGGTAAAATCAAATTTGTGCTAATTAAAGATTTTGGTGAAATATTAATCGATATAAATGCAGATCGAAAATTAATTTATAATGCGTTGAAACGAACAAAAAAGATTTTGGTTTAAAAGGGCAACTGCCGGATTGTGAGGGCGAAACCCGGCAGTTTTGTGTGTCATATTTGGAGGGATGCTATGCTTAAACTATTTCGTTCTATATTATTCAACATCGGTGCCACTGGTTTTAGTATTGATTTTCTTAAAGTATTAAGCTATTTAACGCTGCAAATGCAACTTGTGAAATAATTACCTGTAAAATGGTATTAGAAAACCCAAATATCTCCCTGCTATTGTGAACAAATATGATTGATATCGAAATAACGACAGATCTGGCTGAAAAAATTCTGCTGAAAAAACGGGAACTAAATGCCGTGATTTTAGCTCATTATTATCAGGAATCTGAAATTCAGGATATTGCTGATTTTGTTGGAGACAGCCTTGAGCTCGCAAAAAAAGCTAAAGAAACGGATGCTGATGTTATTGTTTTTGCAGGCGTTCATTTTATGGCTGAAACTGCGAAGATTTTAAATCCGAATAAATTAGTCCTACTGCCTGACCTTGAAGCCGGCTGTTCGCTTGCTGAAGGATGTCCTGCAGATAAGTTCGAAGAATTTCGTAAACAGCATCCCGATCATCTGGCAATAACTTACATAAACTGCACAGCCGAAGTAAAAGCTTTGAGTGATATAATTTGTACATCGAGCAGTGCTGAAAAAATTATTAACCAGATCCCTAAAGATCAGCCGATTCTTTTTTCTCCGGATAAAAACCTTGGCAAGTATCTCATAAAGAAGACAGGAAGGGATATGCTTTTGTGGGAAGGCTCCTGCATTGTGCACGAACATTTCAGTGAAGAAAAAATAATAAAATTATTGACTGAGAATCCGGGAGCGAAATTAATTGCTCATCCTGAGTGTACGGATTCTGTTTTAATGTGGGCTAATTTCATTGGATCTACAAGCAGGTTATTGAAGTTTATTTCAGAAGATGATTCGAACTCTTTCATTGTTGCGACTGAGGTTGGAATTATTCACCAGATGAAAAAAGCAGAACCGGGAAAGAATTTTATTCCAGCACCACCTGAAGAAGAAAGCTGTTCCTGCAATGAATGTCCTTATATGAAACTCAACACAATGGAAAAGTTATATTTATGTATGGAAAATAAATTTCCTGAGATTATTCTTGATCCGACAATTGCAGAACGAGCGTTGACACCTATCAATCGAATGTTGGAAATGAGCTAACAGCTTTTCAGAATTATCTTGAATGTCGTTCCTTCACCCGGCATCGAACTTTTAACAAATATCTTTCCACCGTGATATCCTTCGATTATTCTTTTAGAAAGACTCAGTCCTAATCCCCAGCCTCTTTTCTTTGTACTGTAACCCGGTCTGAAAACATCCTTCCTTCTCTTCATTTCAATACCTTTTCCGCTGTCAGTTACTTCAACTTCGACGCGTTTCTTAAACTCTTTGACTGATATTTCAATTTTACCGGATGTTCCTTCGATAGCATCGAGAGCATTTTTGATAAGGTTTTCGATTACCCATTCAAACAATTCAGAATTAATTTCAGCACAAGCACTTTCATCACCAATAATTTTAAGTTCAACTGTTTTTCCGGTTTGTGGCAGTCGTCTTTCAAAATAAGCAACAACCTGTTTCATTTCTTCAATAACATTCTTCTTAGCTAACTCAGGCTTAGCACCAATTTTAGAAAATCTGTAAGTTATTTTATTCAGCTTTTCAACATCGTTGCTGATCTCCTCGGTAACATCTAAAACTTTATCAGGTTCCTTATAATTTATTTTTAACATTTCCAGCCAGCCCATAAGACTTGATATCGGAGTACCAAATTGATGGGCTGTTTCTTTTGCCATTCCTACCCAGATATTGCTTTGTTCGCTTCTCTTGATACTGCTGAAGCTTATATAACCAATTATTATGAACAATGCTGCTATTGCTAATTGAATGTAGGGATAGTATCGTAGCTGTTTGATATGTTCAGAATCACCGTAATGAATCTTATTTATAGTCATGCCTTCATATTTGACTTCAATCGGCAGATGTGTTTCATCCATTTCAGAAATTAATTCTGCCATAAAAAATTTGAATTGCTCGTCGGTCATATTAGAATCAATTTCAACATTTCTGACATAATGAACATTATTCTCAGCATCTGATTGAATTAAAGGGAAGTCAATCGGTTTAATAATATTGTCGAAGAGAAAAGTTATATCAACATCAGGATTGGTTGTGTTTGCCAGATATTCAATTCCTTTAGCATAAAGCTCTACAATTTGTCTTTCTTTTTCCTGAAGTTTTTGAACGAGAGTCTGTGTGTAATAAAGTGTCCCGATTGCAATCAGTACTGCAATTACGAGCAGGATAACTTTAATATTAACAGAAGCAGGTCCGCCAGACATTTTCATAAATCACCTTAAGAAATGAAGTTTTAACTAATGGCAAAGTTAGATAAAAGGAAAGAGAAGGGAAATGTATCAGAGGTTGCATACTCGGTTGGTTTCTCAAGTCCTTCATATTTTTCAAGATGTTTCAAGGAGGAATTTGGCTACCCGCCAAGTGATATCTCAACCTGATAATTTGGTGTTTTATAACCTTTCTCAGTAGTCACTCTTAATAAATTTACCCCTCAAAATTTATCTAAAAACGCAACTTGATACATAAGTGCATGTCCATAAGACATAGCTGCAAGTCATTGGTTAAATAATACAAGTCTTCAAGACATAGTTGATAACTACCCCCCATCCCTTTCTATTTTATTTGTGGTGCGACTTTAAAAACCATTTTTCAAGAAATTTTAAGGAGTGCACCAATGCAAAAGTTAATAGTTCCTTTGACAGTTTTGTTTCTGTTCTCACTAACCACACAAATATTATCACAAGAAGATGACTTCTTCAGAAAGAGGATCGAGTATTCTGTACAAGAGAAAATTGAAGGACCTGTTTCAAGTCCTCTTCAGGCAGGAACATATTCGGTCGGCACTGTCGGTTACTTCCCGACACTTGACTCAGCATTTAATAAACTCAGCATTGATGGAATTGAGGGAGATGTAACTCTGGAGTTGATTGATGATTTATACATTGCACCAACCGGTCAATATGGTTTCAGATTAAATGGACCAATTCCCGGGACAGGAACAAGCAGCAGAGTAACCATCAGACCAGTCGTTGACAAGAATATTACAATTGAAGGAAATGGGCGATCAGTGCTCTGCTTTATAAACACAAGTTATGTGACAATAGATGGAATCGGTTTAACCGGTGCTACTACTCTTAGAATTCACTCAAATCAAAATTCTCAATGGAGTTCTAACGATGGTATTGTGTTCGTAAATAATTCAAAACACAATGAAATACAGAATATAGTTTTTGAGTGTGAAGATTATGATGGATTAGGTTGTGCTATGATGCTTTTTTATGAGACTGGCCCATTTACTCCTGATAGTAACTTGATCGAAAATAATTTTGTTAAGAAAGCTGCAATGGGAATTAGTATAATTTCATATTCATACCGACCTTTCGGAAATATAATTCGCGAAAATAAAATTGGTTCCGAAACCGACAGCTTCATTTCCAGAGGGATTAATTTAGTATGCTGCCAGAACACAATAGTAGAATCTAATATTGTTCAAAATATCAGAAGTAATTCAAGCTTGGTATACAGCCCTGGTATAGTATCACTTGCCGGAGTTGGAGAAAGGATTTTCAACAATGTCATTTTCAATATTGTTGTCAATAATGGAGATTACGGTGCAATTGGAATTTTTCTTAATGGGATCTCTGGTTATTCAGGCTGCGTGAATACCGTTTATAATAATATGATTTTTGATTTACAAAGTACTTCACCACAGGCAAATTCAAAAGTAAGTGGAATTGAGCTGAGAAATCAGAACTATGCTAAAGTATATTTTAACTCTGTATACTTATCGGGAACAGGATCAAATCAAAAAGGTTCAGCATCACTGAATGTTGGAATTAATTGCTCAAATATTCAGGTTAAAAATAATTTATTCATTAATATGCGTAATGAATCTCCCTATTGTGCAGCCGCGATAAATTGTAATTCAAGTTCATGTTTCATATCCAATTATAATGATCTCTATACAGAATCAAGTCAATGTAATTTTTTGGTTCGAAGTGAAACAACAAATTATAAATCACTTAATGAATGGCAGTCCACTGGTCAGGATTTAAACAGTTTTATTGAATTGCCACACTTTATTGAACCTTACTTGCACATAGATAAATCTATTGCTACACATCTCGAATCCGGTGGAAATCCTATCGGTGGAATTGTTAATGACTTTGACTACCAACTAAGGAACACAGTAACTCCGGATATTGGTGCGGATGAGTTTGATGGGACAGCAATAGTAAATGTAGCTGAAGAATCCGTAACTCCTCCAACTGAATTTGTTCTGAACCAGAATTATCCTAATCCATTTAATCCATCCACAGCAATTCGATATTCAATCCCAACTTCGGGTTTTGTAACGATTAAAGTTTATGATATTCTTGGCAACGAAATAGCAACACTAGTTAATGAAGAAAAAACTGCAGGAAATTATGAAGTTAACTTTGATGCTTCAGGTCTTGCAAGTGGAATGTATTTGTATAGATTGCAAACCGACTCATTTGTTGAGACTAAGAAGATGGTACTACTCAAGTAAAAAGATAAAAGCCCGTCACAATTAAAATTATTGTGCCGAGGTAGCGTTTCACAAAACGAAACGGAAATAAAGTAAAATGAAGGGCGTGATTTATCTCGCCCTTTTTTATATAATCACTGAATTAGTGAATTGCCTTCCCCGCTTCACAAATAAAAAGCCCCAGCTGCTCCGCCTTTGGCGGACAAGAGAAAGCAAGTATCACGGGTGGATAAATACTTACCTTCTTTTATGCAGCGGAGCTTAAAAATCGGTCAGCTTTAGTTATTTACAATTCAAATTTAGAACGAGATATAAAAAGTTTCGCACCAAAAATTTAGTTCACAAAATCCTGGTATTTTTTAATTGTGTTACCTGTCCTCAGGCATCTGAGTCTGGAATCAATTAAATTTGGTCATCAATTTCTCATTATTCGGAAAACATTATGGAATCAGTCTTCGATAATTACTTCTATCCAAAATCAATTTGTGTTGTGGGTGCATCTTCAAAGCCAAAATCACTCGGTTACGAACTAACTAAATCAATAAAGCAGTATGGTTATACTGGAAGGTTATTTCTGATCAATCCTAAATCTGATGAAGTGCTGGGTTACAAATGTTATCCGACAATCGAATCTGTTACAGAAAAAATTGATCTGGCCATAATTATGGTTCCCAAACAATTTGTTGAAGAATCAATTAAACAACTTACATCAAAAGGAACTAGAGCGCTCATCTTAATCACAGCAGGATTTAAAGAAACAGGAAAAGAGGGCGAACAGGAAGAAAAAAGAATTATTGAGCTTGTGAAGAAATCAGGTGCAAGATTAGTCGGACCAAACTGTATGGGGATAATCAATTCGCTTCCTGAAATTAAAATGAATGCAACATTTGTTGCCGAGGAACCACGAAATGGTAAAATGGCTTTCTGTTCACAGAGCGGTGCAATTGGGGCAGCCGTATTAAATTCTTTGAGAGAAACTGATATCAGGTTTTCACAATTCATAAGTGTTGGTAACAAAGCAGATGTTACAGAAAATGATATCCTTGAATTCTGGGAGAAAGATAAAAACGTTAGCGTAATAACTTATTACCTCGAAAGTTTTGAAGACGGTGAGAACTTCATTAAATATTTTATTGAAGAAAAGATTTCAAAGCCCGTAATTATTCTCAAAGGCGGCAGAACATCGAGTGGAATAAAAGCTGCTTCATCGCATACGGGCGCTCTGGGAAGCAGCGATAAAGTTGTGGATGCAGTCCTTCAACAATTCGGAATACTTCGTGCTGATGATTTAAATGATATGTTCAATAGTGCAAAAGGCTTTGAAGATTTTCCGATGCCAAAAGGGAAAAGAGTTGCTGTTGTAACTAATGCCGGTGGTCCTGCAATTCTAACAGTCGATACACTTGAAAAAAATAATTTAACTCTTGCTGAACTGACGCCCGAAACAAAAACTAAGCTGCGAGAAATTGTTCATCCGCAGGGAAGTGTTAATAATCCTGTCGATCTTCTTCCCGGTGGAAATGCAGAGCAATTCAAGCAGGTGAATGAAATACTGGTTGATGATAAAAATGTTGATGCTGTCATTTCAGTTTTTGTTGAACCGATAATGGTTCCTGCAATGCCTGTCATCGAAGGTATAAATGAAATAATGGAACATCCCTTCGGGAAAAGTAATAAACCGATCTTCCAGGTTGTAATGCCCCTGCCTGAATTTTGGAATCAGTACAGGAAAGAATCGAGGACAAAGCGATCACTTTTCAGAAGACCGGAGGATCCGGTAGTTGTTATCGGTAATATGCTAAAGTTTAAAAATAAACCAGCTAACAAAGGCAGAACTCAATCCACATCGATTCGAATTGATAGTATCCGTTTCGAGAAAAATAAATTTTTATCCCAGGAAGAAGTGATCAAAATTTCCGAACACTACAATCTTCCAATCATTAAAACACAACTTTTAAAATATGATGAGTTAAAAAATGCTGACTTGAAAGTCCCGATAGTGCTTAAAGCTGTCGGCCAAAAAATTATTCACAAAACTGAATTGAGTGGAGTTGTGCTAAATATTCAGAATAAAGCTGAGCTGATTAAAAAAGCAGATGAAATGATTAATAATTTTAAGCAGAAAAACTTGAAGCTCGATTCTTTCCTCATTCAACCATACATTCATACAAAGTTTGAGCTTCTCGTTGGCGGATTCCGTGATCCGAGCTTTGGTCCGATGGTAATGTTTGGTTCCGGTGGGAAATATGTTGAGTATATTGAAGACACTATTATTCGTTCAGCATATCTGACTGATTTTGACATTGAGAAAATGATAAACAAAACAAAACTCGGGAAAATTATCCAGGGTGTTCGTGGAGAAAAGCCTGCTGATTTGATTAAAATTAAAAGCACAATAAAATCAGTTGCTCAAATGATGCTCAATCATCAAGAAATTACTGAATGCGATTTAAATCCACTTGTAGTTACGGAGGATAATAATATCTTTGCAGTAGATGTGAGAATTAAGTGTTGATGTTTTTTCTTTGTCGTTTGATTTATATCATTAAGTAAATAAATGAGGTTAAAATGAAAACAAAAGAGATAATTTTTATAGTTGAGGAATCTTTGGAGGGGGGCTATGAAGCTAAAGCAGTTGGAGAATCAATTTTTACTGAAGCAGAAAATATTGATGAGTTGAAAAAAAATATTGCGGAAGCAGTTCGTTGTCATTTTGATGAAACCGATATTAGATACTGCAAAAACATTAAATAAAAAAGATTGTTTGTAACTACTTCATTAAGCCATATCAACAACCTAAATCAAAATTTTTCCTGCCATAATAGATGAAACGCCGAAACTTCATTAAAACATTATCAACAGCAACTTTAGCCGCAGCGGTAACTAAACCCACAAATGCGTTGGTTAAAAATTCTCAAAGAAAAAAACTGATAAAGCCTGCGAGACTTAAAAATGGTGATACAATTGCTCTCGTTACACCCGGTAGTCATATCACCGAGCAGGAAAAAGAAGAATCAATAAATAACCTGCGTGGTCTTAGTTTTAATGTTATTTACTCTGATAGACTCATGCAGAAGAACGGGTATTTCTCCGCAACCGATAAGGAACGAGCAGCAGACCTTAATGAGATGTTTGAACGAAAAGATGTTCAAGGAATTATGTGTGCCCGTGGTGGCTACGGATGTGCAAGAATTCTTCCTTACCTCGATTACGATTTGATTGAAGATAATCCAAAAGCTTTAATTGGATTTAGCGATGCAACCGCACTTCAATACGCAATCTTCAAAAATAGTGGATTGATAACGTTTCATGGTCCGGTTTCAATTTCAACTTTCAGCAGCTTCAGCGTCAGAAATTTTGAGAGGGTTTTAATAAATCCAACTTTTGAACTTGAACTTCTGAATTCAACAACAGGAAATAACTATAATCCTTATGGAATAACTGTAATTTCGGGAGGCATTGCAGAAGGAGAATTAGTCGGAGGAAACCTGTCAATCTGTGTTTCACTTATCGGGACAGAATATGATATCGACTTTTCCGACAAGATTATTTTCCTCGAAGAATTTCTTGAAGAACCCTACCGTGTGGATAGAATGCTTACGCAATTGATTCAAGCAGGAAAGTTTGAGAATGCAGCAGGGATAGCTTTGGGATTATTCAAATTATGTGAGCCGAATAAAACAAATCCTGCTTTTAGCGGTTCATTTTCTTTGATGGAAGTGTTGAAAGACAGGCTTGGAAACCTTGGAATACCTGTTGTTTATGGCTTATCATTCGGACACATTGCTGATAAATTTACACTCCCGTTTGGAGGTAAAGCACAGTTAAACACAGAGACAAAGCAATTAAAGTTGACTGAATCCGCTGTTTTATAAAATCATTTTTCGTTTCATATCCTCTAGTCACGAAATAATTTATTCAACTTTATTTTTAACAATTACTGATTTAGCTTTACAACAGAACTTAAATGATTTAATAAGGGACTAAAAAAATGTTAATTAAAAAATCCTTAATACTTTTCTCATTGATAATTTTAATGCAGGGTTGTCTTGTGTTTCATACCGTTTCTTATGAAGTAAATCTTGACAGTGAAAAGTCTGGAACAGTTACTATGAGCGTATCTGATATACGTTCCGATGCATTGAATACAACGGAGCTTGAAGAAGATAAAAAACAATTATTCCAGGAATTACTTAAGAGCGATGATTTTGTTAGACAGATGAGTGAGGAAGGGAAATTTATTCGCGACAGAAAATTATTCATTTCTGAAGGCAAGCTTAACGGAATAATTAAATATTCTTTTGATGATGTTTCAAAAGTCGAAAGTATTGTTTACCAGGAACCTTTCTATTTCATCACAATTCCGCTGGAAGACAGCATTGTTTCAACAAATGGAGAAATAATTGTTTCCGATAACCATAAAAGAATAATGTGGGATAATTCAATCAGGACATTAAAATTTAAAATGTTCAGTGCGGATGTTGAGAGTGGGAGTCTCGTTGAACTAACAAAATATCTCGAAGAAGAATAACAAGAGATGTATGTCGAGATAGTCTTTCCCTTACCTTTTCGAAAAGCATTCACTTATCTCGTTCCAAAAGAACTTGAAAAACAGGCTAAAGTTGGAGTAAGAGCCGTTGCTCCTTTCGGTAAAAGAACACTCACCGGTTTTATCATCAATAAACTTAAAACAGCTTCTCTCAAAGAAACAATAAAACCTATTATTGATATCATAGATGAACAGCCGATTGTTGATAAAGATGGCTTCAAATTTTATCAGTGGCTGGCTGAATATTATCTCTGCTCGTTTGGCGAGGCATTAAAGCTAGCAGTTCCGTATGGTTCAGAAGTTGAATCAAAAAGAAAAATCATTTCCGATCAAAAAACTTGTGCTCATCTTCTAATAAAAGAAAAAAATAAATCTTCAACTCGAAGTAAAATTTTAAAAGTTCTTTCTGAACGCGAAGAAATCAGTCTTCAGCAGCTTCAGAAAATAGTAAAGAAAAAAAATATTTATTCGATTCTCAGAACCTTGCAGGAACACGGAGTAGTAACTTTGTTAGATACACTTCAGCAGGCTAAGGTTAAAGCAAAGTCTGTTAATTATGTTAAGCTGAATAAATCAGTCGGTGAAGTTTATTCGTTATTTCCTGAAATAGAACGAAGATCACCGAAGCAAATCAAATTACTTTTGGAATTAGTTAATGCAAAAGGCAAAGGTCTGCCTGTTGCTGAACTGCTTCATAAAACATCTTCGTCCAAATCATCACTTGATTCTTTAGCAGCTAAGGGGATTGTTAAACTTTATGAGCAGGAAATTGACAGAAGATATGTTGAGCAATACAAAGAAGAACAAACAAAGTTTGCTCTTTCGGAAAAGCAAATTGAGGTAATTGGTGAAGTATCAAAAATCATTAATGATGAAAGCTTCAAAACTTATTTACTTCACGGAGTCACAGGAAGCGGGAAAACTCAGGTTTATATTGAACTTGCCAGGAAGGCAATCAATCAAAAAAAAACTGTACTGATACTTGTTCCTGAAATATCTCTCACTCCGCAAATCACATCAAGATTCTTTAATGTTTTTGGAGATGAAGTAACTGTAATTCACAGCCGGATGTCTCCCGGTGAACGGTTTGATTCCTGGCAGAGAATTTTCAAAGGGAAATCCAGTGTTGTCATCGGTGCAAGGTCAGCCTTATTTGCACCGTTAAAAAATATAGGATTAATTGTTATTGATGAAGAGCACGATGCCAGCTACAAGCAGGCTGATATGGTTCCCAAATATAATGCTCGTGATTCTGCAATTCTGCTCGGCAGCATAGTTAATTGTCCTGTTTTATTGGGTTCAGCAACTCCATCTATCGAGAGTATGTACAATGCTAAGACAGAAAAGTTTAAACTGCTTGAACTTCCTGAGAGAATAGATAATGCAAAGCTTCCGGTGATAACATTGATCGATGTGAACCGGGAAAGAAAAAAGCAGCGGATGGAAAATATTTTTTCCAAAACTCTTCTCGATAAGATTGAAGACAGATTAAAAAAAGGTGAAGGAGTTATCATTCTTCAAAACAGAAGAGGATTTTCCACACAAATTTACTGTACAGATTGCGGTGAAGTTGAGCTTTGCGATAATTGCTCTGTACCTATGGTCTATCACATCAATAAAAATATTATCGAATGTCATTATTGCGGATTGGTGAAAGATGTCCCCGGTGCCTGTACGCATTGTGGTTCAATTCAAATAAAATATTTTGGAACGGGAACAGAAAGAGTTGAAGACGAGCTTGAATTTTATTTTCCGAAAGCCAGGCTAAGCAGAGTAGACTCAGATTCTATATCTAAAAAATCGTCACTGAGCAGATTACTATTATCATTTGGCTCCGGAGAGATTGATGTTTTGGTTGGAACACAAATGGTTTCAAAAGGTTTGGATTTTTCACGTGTTACACTTGTCGGAGTTATTTCTGCTGAAACAACTTTGTGGCTTCCTGATTTCCGCGCCGATGAAAGAACATTTCAGCTATTAACTCAAGTTTCAGGAAGAGCCGGCAGAAGTAAAAATCCCGGTGAAGTAATTATCCAGACTATGAATGAAAAACATTTCGCTCTGCAAATGGTTCTCAACAACAACTACAAAGGATTTTACGAAAAAGAAATTTTGGATAGAGAAAAAATGAGCTTTCCGCCGTTCACAAGGATTGCATTGATCGAAGCCAAAGATCCATCGAATGAAAAAGCTAAAGGTGCCGCTACAGGTTTTTATAGTGAATTGAAAAAATTTGGTAAATGGTTGAAGATTTCTTCACCAACCGCCGCGATAATTGCAAGATTAAAAGGGCAGTATCGCTATCAGATTTTAATTAAATCATCCCGACAAACAGATCCCGGAGGAAAAATTTTAAGAAAGGCAATACTCGATTCGTATGTGGAGTTCAACCGTAAATCAAGATACAAAGATGTGCGGATGATTTACGATGTTGATCCGCAAAGTGTGATTTGATTTTAAAAATGTGAGACTCACCTCAAAGGTGAGTCTCACATTTTTAAGCTTAATCAGATAAATTTTAAATAAAATATATGGCTAAAAGAAATGTTAAGTTTTTGAAAGGAAAATATTTTCATATCTATAATCGTGGTGCAAATAAAAAGAAAATCTTTTTTGAAGAAGAGAATTACTTTTATTTATTAAAGAAGCTCAAACATTATTCTAAGAAATATGAATTTTCAGTTATAGCCTATTGTCTTTTACCAAATCACTATCATTTTGTATTTAGACAGGATGGTGATACTCCATTAAATATCCCAATTGCATTTCTATTTAATGGTTATACGAAAGCCGTTAATAAAAGGTACAGCAGAACCGGGACGTTGTTTGAAGGTCCGTTTAAGTCAATAGAAGTTGAGGATGTAAATTATTTATTAGAATTATGTAGGTATATTCACAGAAATCCGGTTGACGATGGGTTAGTAAAAAAATTAGAGGATTGGGAGTTCTCCAACTATCTGGAATGGATTGGAAAAAGAAATGGGAGTTTAGTTGATTTGAAGTTGAGGAATAAATATTTCTCTGACTCGGACAAATATAAGTCGTATGTTGAAAATTATAAATCAATTAAACGGGCGGTTAAAGGATTACGTAAATATTTGCTGGAATTAAATAATAAGAAAAAAATATAAGCAAAAGTGAGACTCACCTCGAAGGTGAGTCTCACTTAAATTACACTTACTGTAAGAAAATCTCAAGGAAAGGAAGTGCTTGCGCCAATTGAAATATGATAAACCCTCCGATTAACCATAACCCTATTACCAGAGCATAATATTTACCTGTTGATTCAGACTTAAACATCTTAGCAAATCCAATTGCCAGAATAATGTATGCCCAAATACTTATTGGATCAACTTTAGCCAGCAGCCAGCCGGTTAATGTTGTTTTATCACTTCCCATCAACGAAGCAAGACTAGTATCCATAGTAGCTTTACCCAACATCATTGTTAGAATTCCTGCAAGAATAATCTGGAGTATATTTATATAAGTTGTTAGTCCACTTGCGACAAGTGCAGATGTAAAGGCTCCTTCACCTTTAAGCAGAAATTTTATGAATAGATAATAAATACCAACCAGGATAAAGAAAATTATGAATCCAAAGATTAGTGTTGATACAATTGAAATAACCCAGCCGATAGGTCCCTGCATAAATTCCATTTGCTGGTCAATTGCATCAATAGCTTCATCGCCTTGTTCTCTTGTCATCGTTCCACTTTCTACCATTTTTTCAATTCGTTCAATGCCTTGTTTTTTTGCTTCGAAGTAAACTTCTTTATTTGTCATTGCTAGAATTCTAATCAGAGCAATAACGATGAAAAAAATAACTACAGGGATTACCCAGTCTTTGTGCCTGGGTGCAAACTTTGAGGTGATAGAAAACATTCGGGTTGGTTCTGTAAACACTCCGATCATTTTATCGGAGTGACTTAATTCCCCGGCTTCCTGTTCTGATAAATTGGTCGTTTCGTTAAGATCCATTTTAAGCCTCACAATTTTGTTTAAAAATTACTCTCTGAAAATTATCTCTAGATATTACCAAAGGCAATATTTTTTTGCTTATCGGTTATTAGGAATGTCCAGAGGTGATAAAAAAACTAATTTCAGTAAGAAATCAGGTTTTTAGTGGCATTCGAAAGTTGAGCAAAGTCAATATTCATTTTGTAAATTTGAGATGTAATTAATTACCAACCTTTTTTTGAGAACAATAATGAAACCAAAAACAATAATCGAACCCTTCAAAATAAAATCAGTTGAACCAATCCGTTTTACCACACGGCAGGAAAGAGAAAAAATTTTACTTGATGCCGGATATAATCCGTTTATGATTCATGCTGATGATGTGCTTATCGATTTGTTGACTGACAGCGGAACTTCTGCAATGAGCGCAAAACAGTGGGCGGGAATTATGGAAGGTGATGAAGCTTATGCTGGTTCAAAGAGTTTTTATCGTTTTGAAGATGCCGTTAAAAAAATAACTAATATGAAATACATTATCCCGACTCACCAGGGAAGAGCGGCTGAAAAAATATTATTCTCAATTGTTGGCGGCCCGGGGAAATATTTTCCGAACAACACTCACTTCGATACAACAAGAGCAAATATTGAGTTTACAGGAGCTGAAGCTGCAGACTTTCTGATTGAAGTTGGAAAACATCCTGAACAGAGAGCGGATTTTAAGGGAAATATGGATGTCGAAAAGCTCGAAGCATTTATTAAAGAAAAAGGAGCAGAAAATATTCCTCTCTGTATGGTGACAGTTACCAATAACTCGGGCGGAGGTCAACCTGTTTCGATGCAGAACATTCGAGATGTGAAAGCTGTATGCAAAAAATATAACATACCTTTGTTCCTCGATGCTTGCCGGTTCGCCGAGAATGCTTACTTCATAAAGAAAAGAGAAAAAGGTTATGAGAACAAATCTGTTTTAGAGATTGCCCAGGAAATGTTTTCGTATGCAGATGGCGCAACGATGAGCGCAAAGAAAGATGCGCTTGTGAACATTGGTGGATTTCTTGCATTGAATGATGAAGAACTTGCTATGAAGTGTAGAAACCTTCTTATTGTAACCGAAGGTTTCCCGACTTACGGTGGACTTGCCGGTAGAGATCTCGAAGCAGTTGCACAAGGATTGGAAGAGGTTGTTGATGAACATTATCTTGAGTACAGAATCCGGAGTGTTGAATACCTCGGAGAAAAACTTGTAGCTGCTGGTGTGCCGATTATCGAACCACCCGGTGGTCATGCAATCTACATAGATGCAAAAAGATTTATTCCCGGCATTCCTCCCGATCAATATCCCGGTCAATCTATTGTATGCGAACTTTATCTTGAGGGTGGAGTTCGTGCGGTCGAAATTGGTAGTGTTATGTTTGGTAAGTATGATAAAAATGGGAAACTTATTCCTGCGATGATGGAACTTGTCCGGATGGCAATTCCGAGAAGAGTTTACACACAAAGTCATATTGATTATTTAATCGAAATAATCCTTGAAGTTTTCAAAAACCGGAACAAGCTCAAAGGATATAAAATTGTTTACGAAGCACCTATGCTTCGGCACTTTACAGCAAGATTTGAGCCGATCGGTGGTTAAAAATAATTCTCTGTGGCTCTCTGAGGTTCTTTGTGCTCTCTGTGTTCCTTCAGAGCGAGTTGTTACACAGAGAGCCGCAGAGATTTCACAGAGAACCACAGAGATAAACTAAAATTATGAAGCTCAAAAAAAAATATCGCTTTGATAATAAACGGCAAATCTGGAGAATCATTCCCACCGATACAGGAAAGCTAATAATTGAAGAGCGCCATCTTGAAGAGAAACAGGTTTACTTTCATTGCTTTGATCTCGATTCCGGGAAAAAAATATTGAGCGACTTTCAGCTTGATGATAAGTTTTGGGTTGGTATTGAGGCTGTTCGGGATGATGTTATTTACTTTCACAAGTTTGCCAAACCCGATATGCCAAAGCACAGGGGTATATTTGCCTTTGACCTGATGAAGAAAATATTTATCTGGCAAAATCCTGAACTAGTTTTTCTGTTCATCCTGCAGGAAAAAATATTCGCTAACAAAGAAAAATTTGAAGGAAGAGATTACTATGCAATCAATCCTTCTACCGGAGAAATAATTGAAGATGTCGGTGCGAACTATGAATTGATCAATAGGCTCAGGGATGAATCAATAAAAGAAGAAAAAAATAAAGGTTATTTATTCCCCGAATCATTTGAAGCTGATTCTGTTGCTGATAACCGGACAAACGAGTTTATAAAATCTTTGAGAAATGACTTTGTGATCTCAGGAAAGATTGAATTTATTTGGAAAGCTAACCTTTTAATGTTGAGCTTTCACGAAGCAAATTCTAAAGGAACTCTGAATAACCTTTTTAAAGCTGTTGATTTATCCAAAGGAAAGTATATTTTAGAAGAAGTAATCAATAAAGAAACAGGTCTGTTTTTAACCGATTCTTTCTTTGTTAAAGATGACTTGTTGTTCCTTTTGTTCGGTAAAGCAAGACTTGAAGTTTACAAGATTATTTATTGACGGTGAACAGATGGAATTATCACAGGAAGAAAAAGAAATATTATTGAAAGCTGCCAGAGAATCAATCCTTGAAGAGTTCAGCGAATGTGATGTGTCGAAAGTTGGTTATAAAGGTTACCCAAAACTTAAAATGAAATTGGGTGCGTTTGTTACATTACACATTGACACTGAACTTAGGGGATGCATTGGTTACATCATTGCACAGAAGCCATTGTTTGAAACCATTGTTGAAGCAGCAAAACACTCTGCATTCGGTGACCCGAGATTTCCTGAATTAAGCAGAGAAGAACTCGATGAAGTAACGATCGAAATTTCTGTTCTATCAGAATTTATTCCAATTAAAAGTTACGATGAAATTGAAGTTGGCAAACACGGACTTCTACTTGAAGAAGGGGGAAGAGCAGTTCTTTTACCACAGGTAGCAACTGAGCAAAACTATAATCGTGCAGAATTTTTAACAGCGCTTTGCCATAAAGCAGGTCTTTATGGAAATTACTGGAAAGAAAGAATGTTGAACATAAAAGTTTTCACTGCTTTAGTTTTTTCTGAAAAAGAAAAAGGAGGTTGAATATGAATTACGTAAGACCCGCACAAGTAGCCGGACATTTTTATCCTTCAAATCCTGATAAGCTCAGGAAAGATATTAATTTGTTATTAGATGTAACTAAACCAAAAGAAAAATTTGAAAGAGTATTTGGAATAGTTGCTCCTCATGCCGGATATGTTTATTCGGGTAAGACAGCAGCACACGCTTACAATCTTCTCGTTGGTAAAAAATATAAAAGAGTGGTTGTAATTTCTCCAAGCCATTCAGAGTACTTTCCGGGCATCAGTATTTTTGAAGGCGATGCTTATGAAACGCCGCTTGGTTTATTAAAAGTTGATAAAGAATTTCGTGAAAAACTTTTAACTGATGATGAAATAATTTTTAAAGGTTATGAAGGGCATAGGAGAGAACACGCACTTGAGGTTCAGCTTCCGTTCTTACAGTCAGTACTGAAAGATTTTAAGATCGTTCCGATAGTAATGGGTGATCAATCCAAAAGAAATGTTGATACTCTGGCAAAGAAACTTGCTGATTCTGCGGATGATGAAACCTTAATTGTTGCCAGTTCCGATTTATCTCACTTCTACAATAAAACCCAGGCAGACAGACTTGATTCAGTGGTTGAAAAAAGAATTCGCGAATATGATTATGATTCACTTCAATACGATCTTGAAAATCATAGCTGTGAAGCCTGCGGCGGTGGTCCAATTGTAGCTTTGATGAAAGCTGCCAGCCTGAAGAATGTCCCTCACTCAACGGTGCTTCACAGGTGTGATTCTGGTGATGTTACTGGAGATAATTCAGAAGTTGTTGGTTATCTGTCTGCAGTGATTTATGGGGATTGAACAAATTTGACCAAACATAAAATTGCTATTATCGGTGCTGGTAAACTAGCTTATTCATTTTCATCTGCTTTAGTCAAATCAGGATATAGTGTTCAGAGCATCGTAAGCAGGAAACTCAATTCTGCGAAATCACTGGCAAAGCAATTTTCCATTCCTCATTATTCAAATTCACTGAAGAAAATTCCTGCAGAAGTAAATGTCTTCTTTCTCACAGTTCCTGATGGAGAAATTGAGAATACTGCTGAGGCTTTATCAAAAGTAAAAAAAGATTTTGCGGGCTGTGTTTGCATTCACTTTTCCGGTGTTGAAAATATTTCTGCTCTGAAATCATTACAGAGAAAAGGCTGTTCTACAGGTTCACTTCATATCATCAGACCGTTTCCATCAAAGAATATAGTTGATATTAAAAATTCTCCCGCATCAGTTGAGACTGAAGATAAAGAGGCAAAATTGTTTTTAATGCAGTTGTGCAGGAAATTAAAATTAAAACCTCATTTCATTTCATCTGACGAAAAAGTATTTCATCACATTGCTGCAGTGCACAGTTCAAATTTTTTAGTTGGAAATCTTTTTAATGCTTTCTCACTGATATCTTCGAAAAATAAATATCCAAAAAGTATTCTCAGTAAAACAACTCAATCTGTACTCAATAATGTTTTCAAATTATCACCGGCAAAAGCACTTTCCGGACCAATTGACCGCGGTGATATTTATACAATAAGAAAACATTTAGATGCATTGGAGGCTGAAATAAAAAAAACAGAAAGTAGACATTTAATACTTTTAAGGAAGAATTATATTATCCAATCTCTTTCACTTCTTGAAGTCGTTAAGGCAAAGTATGGCGAGTTGAGTGGTAAACATTTGCAGATAAAAAAGTTATTAGAAAGAGAATTAAATTAGTTTTCTATCATTTCCCTAATTTTTACGGAAACTTTTGGAGCTCCAAGAGCAGTATTAAGATGAGCCGGCATATAAACTTTATAGCCTACGCAAGAAGAAATAAAGATTGTGGAGGAGAGCGTTAAATAAAATCTTTCTATATCACCCCTAAAGGGGTTTAATATTTTTTCTATTCTATCTATAAATATTTAATCCTCGTTTGAGTCCGTGGACTCCAACGGAGTCTTCGACCTACGGGATTAAATTAACTAAGTTCCGTTAGGAACGATATATTTATAGAAAAAGATTACACCAATTATTTCAAAGTCCCGTCAGGGACGATATAGAATTTATAGACAACATTTGTAATAGCTTCGCTAAGCAAATAGATTGGCATTACGGTTTAACGGAAGAGGAGATAAAGATTGTGAAGGAAAGTTAAGCTTGCAATTGCCGCACAGTTTGGAAAAAATTCGAATGAGTATTAAGATGCGTTGAAGTATTGAGTGTATAAAGTGGGTGTCACGTTTTTTAACGTGACACCTTTATTAAAACAAGATCTGAACTTTTTAATTTCCTAACGAGTAATAACCATCTGGTGAACCAGGTGCATACCTGTCATTCGGAACAGAGGAACTCATTGGTATGGGTGCATTCAAAAGAGCAAAGTTACTATTCGTATATGTTGAAGCAGTCATGATAGTAATCTGAACTTCTGGCAGTGTGCTGCTTGAAAAACCATCCAGTGTCCTTACTTCATTTACACGAAATGCTACGATACCGAGAGTTTCACCTTGCAAATTGCCATTAACTCCTAAAGGAGTTCCGTGATCGTAATTAATACTTATATCGCTATCGTAAACAACAGCATAAACAATTTTCCCAATTAGACGATTCAGACCAAGAGCTCTTAATGGTCTAACATCAGGAATCTTATCCAGTCTTTCCTGCGATGGGATATAACTTGTTCCGTTAAGCCCAAGGTAATTTCTTATTGCAGTCTGCTGTTCGCTGCCCATCAAACAAGTGTTGTCTTCAAAATTGTAGTTGCTGATCCATTTAGCCGGAATACAGTTTGGTGCAAACCATCCTTCATCACCCGTTTCGCCGCTCATAATTGTAATAGTGTTTCCTATGTTTGACTGAAAGTAACGAAGCACACTTCGCTGAGTTTCACTTGCAATATCATCATTAACATCATAATCACTAAAGAATTGCGGACCGCTCGGAGTAATATTTCCTCCTGTGTTATTAAAATGACGACCGTTATCAATTGCATCTTCATCAAGAATCAGAAAGACTGGGCTATCTCCAGCACCTCCCCAGGTTACAAAAAGATGTATTCCACCAGTTCCACCAGCAATTGGATACAATGTGAGTACAACTTCTGTGACAAAATTTTCGAGAATAGTTACATCGGTTTCACCTGTATACTCAACAACACCTGCCTGGTTTTTTGCATCCACTTTCAAATGCCAAACTCCGGTTGGAATATCGTTTAGGTTCAATTCTGCAGTTGAATCGCTTTGCAGGACCATCTCAGCTGATATGGATTGAAATCCGCTTCTTGTGAGGGTAGCTTCAACTGAAACAACTGAAGCCGGTGCATTAGCTGCATCTATTTTTAGCATTACCCTACCCGTAGAATCATTAGATGAAACAGGATCATCTGTGCTGCATCCGGCAAGAATAATTAAAACGAATAAAGACGAAAACAAGTATTTTTTCATGGTTTTTCCTTTTAGATTGTGATTAAATGATAAATTTTTACTCTTTGTTAATCATAATATCAATTTTAAGGTATTGTTTGAATCCTTAAAAGAAAGCCATAACAAAAATTCTAATGCAATAACCATTTTCACATCAAGAAGTTCCTTGATTATGTTTCTGCTGTGTGCTTAAAAACGGCATTATTAAAGCTTTCCTAACGCAGATCCCGCAATATTAATCTAATAGTATCCATCACCTTTAAATAGTGACATTTACACTTGCAGTCATGCATAAAAATTTTGGGTGATAACAAATTGCGAGAATATTTAATAGGCAGGATTTTTTAATAAAATAGGGAGATAATAGAAATTCAATTCAGCCAATCATTTTTGCTCAGAAAAAATTCCCAAATGCCTTAGCATAAAATGAGCAATATCAATAGTATGATTGGATAAATTCTTACTAAAAAATTACTTCTTGTCTGAACTGTTCAACTCTAGATCAAGTTTGATTAGATAGCTATTATGAAATAAGTAACAATTTCATAAGTAATCATAGTAATTACTAATGTCAGCAAATCATTTTTTACTATATTTGCCCTCAAAAAAACAGAATAAAGGAACACAACCATAGCACAAAACAATAAAAGCGACGTACTAGAAAAAATCGTTTCCCTCGCAAAAAGAAGAGGATTTGTATTTCAATCGAGTGAAATTTACGGCGGACTTAACGGCTGCTGGGATTATGGACCGCTCGGCGTTGAACTTCTCAACAACATCAAAAGCGAGTGGTGGAAAACAATGACTTACCGCGAGGATGTTGAAGGAATTGATGCTTCGATATTGATGCATCCGAGAGTCTGGGAAGCTTCCGGTCACGTTGAGAATTTCACCGATCCGATGATTGACTGCAAGCAGTGTAAAGCTCGCTTCAGACTTGATGTGCTTGGTGATTCTTATGCAGAAAAGAAAAAAGAAAAAGCAATTCAGGAATTGAAAGAAAGTCTGAAATCAGATCAAAGACTTTTAAAATTAATTGATGAAAAGATTAATAATGCCGGTCAGGAAAATACATTCACGCTGTTACTAGAAGATTCGGAGATTTCAAAGTTTCTTCTTGCACAATTGAACTGTCCTCAGTGCGGGAACAAAGGAACTTTCACTGACGCGAGAAAATTTAATTTGATGTTCAAAACATTTATCGGTCCGATGGAGGACAGCACTGCTGTTGTTTACCTGAGACCTGAAACTGCACAAGGAATCTTCGTTAACTTTCTAAATGTGCAAGGATCATCAAGACAAAAGCTGCCGTTTGGAATTGCACAAATTGGCAAAGCATTCCGGAATGAAATAAACACGAAAAACTTTTTGTTTCGTACCCGCGAGTTTGAACAGATGGAGATGCAGTTCTTTGTAACTCCGAAAGATGACAAGCAGTGGTACGACTACTGGAAAGCTGAAAGACTCGATTGGTTTAAAAGAATGGGAATGACTCCAACCAAATTGCGTTATCACGATCATCCGGCTAATAAGCTTGCTCATTACGCAAAAGAAGCAGTTGATATTGAGTACGAATTTCCGTTCGGATGGGGAGAAATTGAAGGAATACACAACAGGACAAACTATGATTTAAGCAGACACGAAGAGTTTTCCGGCAAATCATTGAAATATTTTGATGAGCAGACAAAAGAAAAATTTATTCCTTTCATAATCGAAACTTCTGCAGGTGCGAGTCGTTCATTTATGGCATTTTTGGTTGATGCTTATTATGAAGAAGAAGTAAATGGGGAAGTAAGATCTGTACTCAAATTTCATCCAAGACTTGCACCGATAAAAGCTGCGATCTTTCCATTAGTTAACAAAGACGGTATGCCGGAAATTGCGAGAAAGATTGAAACCGATTTAAGAAAATCCTTCAGAGTTTTTTATGATGACAAAGGTGCTGTCGGCAGAAGATACCGCAGACAGGATGAAGCCGGAACTCCTTTCTGCATTACAGTTGACACTCAAACTCTCGAAGACCAGACCGTTACAGTTCGTGAAAGAGATACTATGGAACAAGTTAGAGTTGGGATTGATAAACTCTCGGTTTATTTAAGCCATAGGCTTACAAGTGTTGAATAAATTGCATACAGCATAAAATTCTGTGCATTTTACTTGGGCTGTCGCAGTCGCACCGTGATAGAAAAATTCATCTAAGGAAAGATTTTTTTTCCCTCATTATCTGCAAAAACAAGCTTTTCACAAAAATTAACATTGTCTCACCTTGACATTCTAAAATCCATTTATTACGTTTCATCTGGGATTTATTTTAATGAAAACCTAATGTTTATTTATGTGAAATAAAGCGAAGCAAATGATTCGGTGCATTTTTAAAATTAGGAAAAGAACGCTTTTTATTTTATTGATGTTATTCTTATCTAATTCTCCATCCCTCTTTTCACAACCGCAAAATATAACGACACCTTTAAAAGAAAATGTTACTTCTGAAAGAGATTATAGTTACTACAACAGATTATATTCTGAGTTTAACTTAAATCAATCCGTTGACAGCAATTTAACACAGCTAAGCCACTTTGCAATAGGACCTTGTTTTGATGTAGTCGTTGAAGGTAATTTAGCTTATTCAGGTAACGGAGGATATTTTCAAGTGGTAGATATAAGTAATCCTTCTGAACCAGTTATAATCGGTGAGGTTTTATTGCCAGAAGGAATTGTTTATGATATCGAAATTAATGGAAATTTTGCTTACCTGCTTGCACCGTTTACAGTTGTTGATATTTCTGATCCATATAAACCTCAAATAATTTTTTCACAAATTATAGGTAATGGCACAGATGAACTTTTTATAAAAGAAGATTATGCTTACTTGGGAAGTTTTTCATCAATTATAATTGTAGATATCAGAAATCCTCATATGCCAATTGTATTAGGTTATGCCGGGGTTTCGGGAGAAATGGTAAGCTCAATTGTGGTTAGGGATGATTATTTATATTCGACCACTTATGATGGTTTAGTAATTGACATTTTTAATATTAGTGATAAAAACAATCCTGTTTTAGTAAATTCTAAATACATTGGAGGAGTTGGAGGTGGTCTATTTATTAAAGATACTCTTCTATTTGCTGGAAGCACTTCTCAGCCGCAGTTTAAAATATATAATATTTCAAATCCTTTAAATCCAACTCTATTAAATGGATTATCACTTAATGAACTTCCACTTGAAATATTAGTACTGGATAGTATTGCATTTATATCATTAACTGAAAATGGATTTTCCATTGTTAATATATCTAACAATAACCCTGTAGAGATTGAGCATATAAATACAAATTATTCCCCATATACTTTTAATCATTCAGTTAGTGAAAATAATCTTTTAATTTCTTTCTATTCGGGTTTTGATATTATAAATATTGAGAATATTGACTCAACATTTTATTTGGGGTCATTTTTTACTTCAGATTTTATCACCAGGATTGATATAAAAAATAGTTTACTATATACTGCTGCTTATTATGGCGGATTAAAAATTATTGACTATTCTAACCCTGAAAAATTAAAAGTCATTGGACAATATCAGGATAGATCAGCTTATAAAGATTTAGAAGTAAGTGATAGTATAACCTACGCTCTAACCGACCATTCCGTAGTTATTATAAATACAAAAAATCCTTTAAATCCATATTTTATCTCGGAGTTAGAGTTTAATAAATCCTTCAGGGATGCAGGTGCCTTGCTTTTAATTGATACAATTTTGATAGCCTCCATTGATAAAGATTACTTCGGTATTATTAATATTGAAGATCCATATGAACCTGCCTTAATTGACAGCTTTTCAGCAAAAGGCTTTATTATAGATTTAGGATTTAAGGATGGAATTTTATTTAGTTCTGAAAAACATATGGGGACACAACTTTATGATTTAAAAACTAAGCCACCTATTAATATTACTTCTCTTACAGAAGGATTATCGCTTTCTCTATTAATAAAAAACAATCTTTTATTTTGTTTTATGGATGGACTTTATATCTATAATATAGAAAATCCATCGGCACCGTTTTTAATAAAAAATTATTTCCCTTTCGGTTCGGGAATCGGGTCAGCTGACATATCTACATTAAATGATTTTTTATTTTTAGGATTAAGCAGGAATTTAGAAGCAATAAATATTTCTGATTCAACTAGTCCATTCTTAGAAGGTTATATAAGAGAAGTCGATGTATCTGCTGTAGCTACAGCTGGCAATCTGGTATTTATTGGAAACAGAAGTAGAGGGATTATTGTATATAAGGCAGATTTTATAACTTCGATTAGAAATGAATCGTCATCTTTTTTACAAGAGTTAGTGCTCTACCAAAACTACCCAAATCCATTCAACCCGGCGACAAAAATAAACTACAGTCTTGAGAACTCAGGTTACGTAGAGCTGGAGATAATAGATATCCTTGGTCGACGTATTGCTTTCCTTGTAAACGAATATCAGGAAAAGGGATATCATTCCGTATCATTTAATGCATCAAACTTATCAAGTGGAATTTATTTTTATCAAATCAAAGCTGGCAACTTTGTTGAGACGAAAAAGATGATCCTATTAAAATAGACTTAATTCTGTTTTCAAAATTAAACCCGATCTTCGCATCGGGTTTTTTAATTTATATCATTAACTTTCGCCTCAAAATAAAAAACAACTAAAATATATGACCAAAAAAGTTTTATTCTTCATTTTCATAATAACATGTTTTGCTTTTCCAAAACCAAGTTACGATTCTCTCGTTAAAGCCGGCATCAATCAAATCTACAGCATAAAATTTACTGAAGCGGAAAAGACTTTTCTTATCCTTCAAAAAGAATATCCAAAACATCCGGCAGGCAAATTCTTTTTTGCAATGATAGACTGGTGGAAAATTATTCTTTCGGAAGAAGATGAGGAAAAAGATGAACGCTTCTATGAAAAGATTGAAGAGACAGTTGACTTCTGCGATGAAATTCTTGATAAAGATCCTAATAACGTGGATGCACTTTTTTTTAAAGGCGGTGCAATTGGTTTCAGAGGCAGGCTGAGAGTGATGCGTGAAAGCTGGTTTGGTGCTGCTGACGACGGTAGAGAAGCTCTACCATTGGTTGAACTTGCTCATAAGCTCGACCCAAACAACGTTGATGTAAAGTTAGGATTCGGAATTTACAATTACCTCGCTTCAGTTATTCCTGAAAAGTATCCAATCGTAAAACCTGTGATGATGTTCTTTCCTTCAGGCAACAAGGAACTTGGACTGAAGCAATTAAAAGAAGCAGCAAGCATCGGGAAGTATTCAAGTAATGAGGCAAGATACATACTTGTAACTTTCTTTTACTATTTTGAAAACGATTTGAACTCAGCCGAACTTTATGCGAGACAACTCTATGATCTTTTTCCGGATAATCCTGTATTCGAAAGATGGCGCGGCAGAATTGCTGTCCGTAAAAATGAGTGGGCGATTGCGGATCCTATCTTCAAAAGTGTTTTGAAAAAAGCTGAAAATAATTTTGAAGGCTACAACACACCGATGGTTAGAAGAGAAGCTAATTATTATATCGGACAGAACCTTAAGAACAATGGAGATATTGCAGGTGCTTTTTCTTATTATAAAAAATGTATTGATGATTCAAAGTTAATTGACGATAAGAAAGAATCCGGTTTCAGGATAAATGCAACTTTGTATTCAGGTAACATTATGGAAACCTGGGGAAAGTATGATGAAGCAAAGAAATACTACAATGCTGTGTTGAGAATGAGGGAGTTTAATAATTCACACACACTTGCAGAAACCTATCTTGCAAGAATCAAAGAGCTTGAGAAGCAGGGAAGCAAGTAAATTTTATTAAGTTGGTGTTATCGTACGCAATACCCACTGTATTAGAAATTTAAAACTCTCTTCGCTCAATCCTGCGTCCACGCAGGATAATAGATTTACGCTGATTCAATTAGTTTTAAGAGCACCAGCGAGGACGCTGGTGAGAGCAACTGCGTCATTAGATTATAATCAAGGTGGAATGGCGAGGTGATTGAAATACACTTCCCCCTTTTTTCCAGTTATCTTTCTATAGTACAAATTCCTCTCCGCTCAATCCTGCGTCCACGCAGGATTATGGATTTATGCTGATTCTTTTCGTTTTAGTAGCTCCAGCGGGGACGCTGGAGTGATCATTGTGCTGGATGGATTAGACTTAAATTTCAGTGAAATAATTAAATGGAAGTAGCTAAGCCAATCCTGTGCATTGCGCCAATTGTACCGAGCGAAGAATATCCATAGTTAAAAACGTATTCTGAAATTTTAACACCAAGCCCACCGTTAAACCCGGCAATTCCGGAGGATGATCCAACTTTAAGATCCGAACGCTTTTCGTTATCGTAACCAAATCGTAAAGTGAAAACTTCACTGAGATAAAACTCTGCACCAAGGCTGAAACCTTTTAGATGCTGGTAGAGTTCATCTCGTTCTTTGTTTAGTTGATGAAAATCGAGTGAAAGTCGGACGGGAAGATTCTCAAGTCTTTTTGAAATACCGATCGCAACATCAAGCGGCAGATCTTCTTTTGTATCAATGTAGGAGGAAAGCTGTGTGCCGAGGTTTAATACTGTGGCCGCAAGATTCAATTTCTGATTTGGGATTTCGTAATTGATTCCAAGATCAAGTGCTATTGCGCTCGATGATTCATCTGCAATGCTTGAATAGATGACTTTAGCATTTGCACCGTAATAAAAATTCTCACTGAATTCATTTGTATACCCGAGAATAAATGCAAGCTCGCCCGCATTGAACTCTCCTGTTCTGTTTCCAAACTCATCTGCTTTATCGAAAGAGCCGTAGTTGATGTATTTGATTGCGGAACCAAATCTTCCTACGTTTTCAAATTCTGTTGAGTAAGCTAAGCTGAACAGGTTAATATCCATCAAGTGTTTAACAAAAGAAAATGAGACGGGGTCTTTTTCAAGGAAACTCATACCGGCGGGATTATAGAAAAGTACATCAACATCATCATTATTTGTAACAAAGCTTCCGCCGAGTGAAGCTGCTCGCGCACTCATATCAACATTCAGGAAATCATAAGTATATTGCCCGAAAGTGAATGATGCTGTTAAAATAAAAACTATGAATAAAGATGAAAGTACGGTTCTCATTTAAACTCCTTGAAATTTGCTGCATCTATTTAAGGATTATAGTAAATAAAGGCAAGGGGAAGATGGTGGGATAATTTGGGATGGCGGATTGCGGATTTTCGATTTTAGATTTTCTTTCGTAGCACAGGACTCCAGTCCTGTGTACCTGTTGCACAATTAAGAGGAACTGTGCAGGTAAACTCTATTAGCCAACCGTAGTTCAGGTCTCCAGACCTGAGGTTTTTAAAACACTACTGATAAATCAAAGGGCTGTACAAAGGTACCCTGAACGAACTATCGAAACCAACTTCAATCTTAGTCATCCCACTTTAACTTGAAACGAAACTTTTCAGGCTTTAGATTTGTTCCCAAACTTAAAAAGGAGATAAAAATTGAACGCAGTTAAAACAGTATTCTTAATGACATTAATGATGGCTCTTTTCCTGTTAATTGGCTACCTTCTTGGCGGCAACACAGGAATGACAATAGCGCTTGTATTTTCATTAATAATGAATTTCGGCGCCTTCTGGTTTTCGGATAAAATCGTTCTGAAAATGTACAGAGCACAAGAAGTAAACCGGGAATCAGCGCCAAAGTTTTATGATATGGTTGAGAGGTTAGCCAGACAGGCTAACTTGCCTATGCCTAAAGTTTATTTAATAAACGATCCGACTCCGAATGCGTTTGCAACAGGAAGAAGTCCGAAGAAAGCTGCTGTTGCAGCAACAACTGGAATTCTGCAGGGCTTAAGCAATGATGAACTTGCCGGAGTAATGGCTCACGAGCTTTCACACGTAAAAAACAGAGATACATTGATCAGCACAATTGCAGCAACATTGGTTGGTTCTATTTCATACATTGCTCATATGGCTGGATGGGCTATGATGTTTGGCAGGAGTAATGACAGAGAAGGCGGTGGTATTGGAGGATTGGTTCTATTAATTCTTTCACCAATACTTGCTATGCTTATTCAAATGGCGATTTCCCGTTCACGGGAGTTTGCAGCAGACAAAGGCGGTGCAGAGATTTCTGGAAATCCGTTAGGTCTGGCTTCTGCATTGCAGAAAATATCCCGGGGTAGTCAAATGAAACCCCTCAATCATTCTGACCCGGCAACTGCGCATATGTTTATTATCAATCCATTGGCTGGTGGCGGAATTTCAAAATTGTTTTCTACTCATCCTCCAACAGAGGAGAGAATTAAAAGACTGCAGGCAATGGCGAGGTAAGGTCAATTAACTATTAAAAATGAAAAATTAAAAATTAAAAGCTGTCAGATTCCGGACGAGCCGGAATGACAGCTTCTTTATTATATCTCTAGTATCTAGAATCCAGTATCCCCGTCTTCTCCGCCTCCGGCGGATTCGCCGAGGCAGGCAGCATCCAGAACGTCTTGAAACTCTACATCATTCTGTGGATATTAGCAGTGCAATGCCAATGAATTTTGTAAGTAAATATTTATTCTCCTACGGAAAATTTTTTTTTCTACCATTAATATTAATTCTCTTAACTACTCCAGAGATTGAAAGTCAAACAAAAACCAATCTTGATGTATTCTATTCATTAACAGATTCACTTGTTGATCAAATAAATTATGAAATACCTTCATCTGAAAAGAAAATACTTCTGACGCTAAATCTTGGTCAAAGCTATTCACTCTTTTCAAACAGTATAAAAGAAAGATTCAAACAAAGCGAAAAAGAAATTCTTGAACAGCCGCCGGATGAACTCAATATTCCTCACATTGATATTGTGATGGAAGGAGCGGGAGTTGAATACGGCGAGATGTTTCGAGACGGATGGTTCGGAACTCACTACATTCAGCGTTACTCAACAATTTTCGGTAATTACTTGAATACATTTTCTGAAACAGGCAAGAAGGAATTTGAAATTACGCGGATGGACACAGTAAAAGTTGATGACCTAAAATTTCTTGAGAATGATTCATTTCCATTCACTAAAGGAACAACTCCATCTGAGCCATTCCTTTCGGGATTTGCGGAACCCCTGATTGCAATTGGAACCGCAGCAGCAGTGATTGTGATTTTCTTCACCGTAAGAAGCGAGTGATTGATTTTACCTTTGAAGCAACTGCATTTTTAACTAATATTGTCTGTTATTTTTATGAAATTAAAGCATTTATGAGCAAATATTTTTTAATATCAATTGCGTTCCTGTTGCTGATTTTGGGCTGCAGTTCATCGCGTGATTTGAGTGATCTATCCGCCGATGAAAGGTTAGCCAGTGCAATAAAACTTTTTGAGGATGAAGATTTTGAGGATGCTTCAATAGAGTTTGAAGCTTTATTGCTTCAGTATCCCGGCAGCAGCATAGTTGATGATGCGCAATATTATCTCGGGAGGTGCAAATTCGAGCGTGAAGAGTATATTCTTGCTGCTTTTGAATTTAGCAAGCTCATAAAGAATATGCCTGCTAGTGAATTTGTAGCAGATGCTCAGTTTATGCTTGCAGAAAGTTATTATGAGCTTTCACCCGATTATACATTGGATCAAAAATACAGCAAGAAGGCCATAGAGGAGTACCAGGCATTCGTTGATTTCTTTCCATTGAATGAAAGAGTTGCTGAAGCTGAATCAAAAATTAAAGAAATGAATGACAAGCTTGGACGCAAGGAATATACAATTGCAACCATTTATGAAAAGATGGATTATTACACAGCATCTTTAAAATATTATGACGCTGTCGTTGAAATTTTTCACGATACTCAATATGCACCTCTGGCCTTGTACCGCAAAATAAAATTGTTGATGGATAGAGAAAGAGAAGATGAAGCTCTTAAAGAGATTAGTAAGTTTGTACGCATGTATCCTGAAGATAAAAATTTTAATGAAATTGAGGGTCTGAAGAATTCGCTCGAAGCAAAATTAAAAGGGGGATTTTCTTCTAACTGATGACTGCCCGGAAAGTAAGTGAATCACAAATAACAATGACCGAATTGGTATTTCCAAACCATACGAACCAGCTTGGAACCCTTTTCGGCGGACAATTGATGTACTGGATAGATATTTGTGCTTCTCTAAGCGCTGAAAAACTTACCGGCAGAGTCTGTGTTACAGCTTCGGTAGATAAAATAGATTTTCATCACCCGGTGAAACTCGGAGATGCAGTTATTCTTCTATCCTCAGTTAACAGGGTGTTTAATACTTCACTCGAAGTTGGTGTTAAAGTTTTTGCACAATCCTTCAAAGAGGGCACAGAAAAGCATACAAATTCGGCTTACCTTACATTCGTTTGTGTTGATTCGCAAGGAAAACCGGTTAAGGCGATTGAAGCTGTACCAGAAACAAATGAACAGAAAAGAAGATTTAATGAAGCACTTATCAGGAGAGAAAACCGACTCAAAAATCGGTCAGTTGAAAAATAGTTTCATTTTTTTCGTTCTGTTTTTTCCCTCACTATCCTATAGCCAGATTCCTATCAATGGATTTTGCTTCCAGAAAAATTATTCACTTCCGAAAGATTATCAAGGTATAATTTCTGCTGATTTAAATTCTAACGGAAATGATGAACTGATTTTTTATTCCACTGTTTTGAAACGTATTGGAATATATACTGGTGTTCCCGGTGATACCGTTGAGTTAAAAGAGTTTCAATTGAATTCAGAATTTTCACAGCTTAAACAGCTAAAGGACAAAACAGGAAATAATAATTTATTTGCTGCAGTTGAACGCAGATTAAGAAAAATTTCTTTAATGTATATCTCTCTTGATTCAATTGATGCCGGCAAGAGTAATATTGAGTTCGACTCCTATCCTGAAAATATTTTTACAGGAGATATTGACTTAAATGGGACCGAAGAAATACTTGTCTCAGGCAGTGGTTTTGATGGTCTGTCGATTCTTTTTAGATCGAACGGCGGAATTGGTGAAAAAAAGATTACTACCGGTACAAGTTTTAGCGAAGCCATTTTTGTGGATTTAAATGATGATGGATACCTGGACGTGTTGGCATTTAATATACTTGAGAACTCGCTTCAGTTTTTTATCAATAATACAAATGGAATATTCAGACTTTCACGATCAATTCAGTATTCTGAAAAAATAAATTTGCTTAAAAGTCTTGATTTGAATAACAGTGGCATTCATGAGATCATTTATGCTATTGGAAATAGGATAGAAATATTATTAAGTGATGGCCAGGGTTCATATAAAAATAAAAATTCAATTAAGCTGGATGATCGGCCATTCGCTATTCAATTTGGAGATTTTAATGGAGATAAAATTACGGATCTTGCTGTTGGCGTATCGAAAAGTATGATTGACATATTGTTTGGAAAGAGTGGTGCGGAATTCCACGAGAAAGTTCCTTTTATAAAAAATTCTTCTCTCACTGCATTTACACAATTCAGATATAAAAATACAGATAACATTTCCTGCTTACTCCAATCCGGTGAACTTATTATCCTCAACTCAGAAAAAGGACTTGGTCCTGAAATGAAACTCACTTTGGGAATTCAAGCAGGAGCGGTAAAGAAATTTGATTATCTGAATGACGGCATTCCCGACATCATTTTTATTGATGAACATGACAATTTGCTAAAAATATTATTAAACAATAAAGCCGGCATTCCCTCACGTTTGTATAATTTTCCTCTAGCTGATGATCATAAAGAAATTCTGGTTGATGAATTCTTCAGCTTCAGGAAATTCTTTTACTGCTTCACAAAAGGTGCACCGCTTTTAGAAGTCTTCAGATACAATTTTGATAAAAAGAGACTCAACCGGAAACAGCTTTATGCACCGGGAGAAATACTTGATGTTGCCTTACAAAGGATTGATAGTACGTTTGTCAATATTTTTCTGGTATACAATAAGCAATCAAAACTTTATCTTGGTAAGTTCGAAAACCGGGATCTTAGCGTAACGTTCAGGGAGTACCCATTTATTGACAGAAATGTAATTTCTGCTCAACTTTTTATTGAGGACGAACCGGTTGTTTACTACTGGAGATCTGAAGACGACACGTTACAATTTAAGTCGGCGCAAATAAAATCCGGTCCAAATGACTATAATACTTTTTTTGAAGTTTCTAAAACCAATGGTACCGAGGTAAATCTATTTGGTGCAGATAACTACATCAATGAATACCCGACAGTTGTAAGCATCTTACAGAACGAAACTGAGAAAAAATTGCTAGTCATGGTGGGTGATAAATTTAGTATCTCAAATCAGTTATTCAGATCAGTGGATGAAAATAACATAGAATTTAGCAGGGGATTTTTTGGAGAAACATCAATAAAGGGGATAATTAATTTCACGTTATATAGCACTGATGATAATTATATTAACAAACTCGTTTACCGCGAAAAAGAAAGAACTTTTTCTCTTAATCAGATGTTTGCTGCTGAAAATGTTTCTGATTATTTTTTCGCCAGACTAGACAGGAAAAATTATTATTTAGTATACTCGAATAAGAAGGAAGGTTATCTATCAATTACATCGTTAAAAAAATAGTCTATACTTTTTCAGGAATATTCCTGACACTTTTATTTTCAGTGCAGACATATTCTCAGGAACTTAGTCCATCACAGCTTGATTCGCTTTACAATAAATTCATTCAGTTGAGAGCCCCTGAATTGCTGCCTCAAACTGATCAACCAGCTGATATTTCTTTGGGAGATAGAAAATGCGGTTTCTTAATTGTTAACGATATTAAAGCAAACTTTGAATTCTTATCTACTGAACAGAAGAATTTATTAAAACCTCTTCTTGGAAGACCAAGCTTACAAACCAGCATTGTTTCACCTTCCGGATTTTTCAGGATACATTATGATGCAACTGGAAGTAATCGTCCAGCATATGTTTCCAACTGGACGGTTGAACAGAATGTCGCTGAAGTGGCAAAAGCGTTAGATTCAGTTTACAGATTTGAAGTTACTTATCTTGGTTTTCTTGCTCCTCCTTCAGATGGCACAGGTGGTGGTGATGATAAATATGATGTCTACATTCAAAATCAAGGTGGTGGTGTTTATGGTTACACTGAATGGGAAAGCAAAATTGGTTCAGTAAACTGGACTTCGTTTATGGTTCTTGATAACGATTATACAGGCTACTATACTACCGGACTTAATGGAATGAGAGTAACTGCCGCGCACGAGTTTCATCACGGAATTCAGTTAGGCAACTACTCTGTTTTTGATGGTAATTCTCCCTACAGAAACTCCGACTCATTTTTTTATGAACTTACTTCAACTTCAATGGAAGAATTTGTTTACGATGACGTGAATGATTATTACGCTTATATGAACTCATATTTCAATAATACTGATCTAGCTTTTCCAAGACAGAATGGATATAACATTGCAATTTGGAATATTTTTTTAGAAGACAATTTTGGATTTGGACTCTTGAAGAGACAATGGGAGTTGATTCCGAGCATAGCAGCTATACTTGCTATTAATCAAAGTTTGAATGAATTAAGTACATCTTTCCCGAAAGAGATGAACAGATTTGGAATATGGACATACTTCACCGGTTATAGAAAAATTCCCGGGAAATATTTTGAAGAAGCAGCGAATTATCCCATAGTGATTCCTAAATTCAATGTGCAGTTTCCATCCCCTTTGTTAAACGGGCAAGCTAAACCAACAACAAACAACTTTGTCAGGTTTAACATTCCTGCAAACAATGATACACTTGTAGCAATAGTTACAAACGCAGATGCATTCTCTGCTAATGATGACCCCAACGAGCCATTTAGTTTTCAATATACCCTTTACTCTGATCCAAATACTGGTCAGAGAGAATTAACTGAAAATTACTCTTCAACTTTTTTTACAAGCAATTCAACCTTCTGGTCTGTATCTGAAGTGCTGAATAATCTTTTAATAAGAGAGGATAGTCTTCAATTACCAACTGCTGGTACTATTGAATATGCATATCCTAATCCGTTCTATTATTCTAGGGGCTACCTTACAGGTTCATTAATTTTCTTTCCTTTTGATGCAAATGTTGGTGAGACAGTTGATTTTAATGTTTACTCAGTTGGAATGCAGATTATGTATGAAAATCAAATGAACGTCCAGATTCTTCCTGGCGATCAGCGGGGTGTTAGTTGGGATGGAAAAGATGATAGCGGCAGCAAGCTTGCCTCCGGTGTTTACATCTATGTGATCAAAAAGGGTAGTGAAGTTGTAAAAGGCAAAGTTGTAATATTCAATGAGTAGTTACTCAATCCAATCACAAAATCTTTCCAAACTCTTCGGAAGAAGATTAATCTTTAAGGATATAAATTTTAACTGGTCAGAAAAAGGAATCTTTGGTATCTCTGGTCCAAATGGTTCCGGCAAATCAACTCTCGTTAAAATTGTTGCAGGACTCATTGCACCTTCCTCAGGGAAAATCACTCATAAAAATTCCGGTGGCGAAGTAATTCCTGAAAAGCTTCATAACCATATTGGGTTTGTCTCTCCCTATCTTGTACTTTATGAAGAATTCTCAGCGTGGGAGAATCTAAAAATATTTGCGAAAATCCGTGGAGTGGTTTTTAACGAAGAGAAAGTAACTCATTACTTAACTCAATTCCTTCTTGAGAACAGAAAGACTGATCTCGTTAAAACTTATTCATCGGGAATGAAACAGAGACTAAAATTTATATTTGCATTAATGCATTCACCTGAAGTTTTAATTTTTGATGAACCAACCTCTAATCTTGATGAGGAAGGGAAGAAGGTTGTTTATAAAATCATTGAAGAAGAGTCAAAGAATTCTATTGTTATTATAGCTTCCAATGAAGAGCGCGATCTGATTTTGTGTCAGGAAAAAATATTATTGGAAAATTTTAAAGTTTTAAAAAATAAATAGCCACGAGCTTTAGCTCGTGGATTGAGATTTATAAATAAATATAGGCTTTAGCCAAACAACATTATGCCATTTACAAAAATCTGGATTCATTTAATATGGTCAACAAAGAATAGGGATAAATTAATTGACAAGGAATTAAAGCAAAAGCTAGTACAGCACATTAAAGAGAATGCAAGATTAAAAAATATTTTTATTGATACCTTGAATTGCGTTCAGGATCATATTCATTTGCTGATTTCTTTAGGGCGAGAACAAACAATAAGTAAAATTGTTATGCTGATTAAAGGTGAATCATCAAATTGGGTTAACAAGAATAAGTTAACAAAAGGTAAATTTGAGTGGCAGGATGAATATATTGCGGTATCCGTTAGTGAATCTCAAGTTGATAGAGTTAGAGAATATATAAAAAATCAGGAGGAACACCATCGGCTTAAATCTTTTGAGGAAGAGTACAGTTTATTTCTCAAGAAATATAATTTTGGCTGAAGCCGATTTTCTATCTGTTTTTACCCCACGACCTGAAGGTCGTGGCAATTTTAAAATAGCCACGAGTTTAGCTCGTGGATCTCATTCTGAAAATATTTCGGGCTTTAGCCGAATTAAAATAAATTAACTAATGATACCAGAATCATTCGCACTATTTAAAAAAGATTTTCATTCTGAGTTAAGAACACGTTATGCAATTAATTCACTCGCGATGTTCATCATAGTTGCAATTAGTGTTATTCTTTTTTCAATCGGTAACGAAACGATAACCGAAAGTTTAACCGCCGGACTTTTCTGGGTTGTTATCTTTTTCACAGCAATGTCTGGTCTCTCAAGAGCATTCGTTTCCGAAGAAGAAAGAGGAACAACTCTAACACTTCAACTGATTGCATCTCCAACAACGGTATTTTCAGGCAAGCTGTTTTTTAACCTGATTCTTGTTTTCTGTATGAACCTCGTTATTGCACTTCTTTACTCAGCCTTGTTCGAAAAATTTGTTGTGCAAAATTTTCCTCTCTTTTTGTTAACATTTATTTTAGGAAATATCGGACTGGCTGTTGCATCAACAATAATCGCTGCAATTATCGCAAAAGCAGGCGCAAAAGGAACGCTTTATCCCGTCCTCTCCTTTCCGATTTTATTACCTTTGATTCTTACCTGTGTTCAATTAACTTTGTTCTCATTCGATGGTACAAGCTTTGAAGAAGCTCAGTTTGAGCTGGCAATAGTTGTTGGTTACGACGTAATTATGTTAACTGCATCTTATATGCTGTTCGATTTTATCTGGAAAGATTAGTCAATTTCAAAGGTTTTTTTCAATTAAAATTTTATGATCTGGAAAATCTTCTTATTCTTACTTTTAGCTTTCGTATCAATAGCAGGAATTGCGTTTCCAATTGTTGAGAAACCAAGTGCCTGGTACGAATTTCCTTTCATTCCCGGATTGGAGGAAAATGCTAAAATTATTTTCTTCCACGTCCCGACCGCCTGGCTTACTGTAATTGCCTTTTTGATGTCAACAATTTTCAGCTTTCGATATTTAAAAAACAAAAATCTTGATGATGATGCCAAAGCATATTCAGCAGCACAGCTTGGAATGATTTTCTGCATACTTGCAACCGTAACCGGTGCAGTCTGGGCTAAGTTTGCGTGGGGACAATTCTGGAGCTGGGATCCAAGACAAACAAGTATTTTTGCGTTACTATTAATTTATGGCGCACTCTTCGCTCTTCGTTCATCAATTGAATCAGAAGATAAACGTGCAACACTTTCAGCAGTTTATTCATTGATAGCATTTGTAACGGTTCCGTTTTTTATTTTTATTATGCCAAGAATCATGAAAGGACTTCACCCCGGTTCTGCCGATGATGCGAATTCCGGACCGGTTATAGATTTTCAGATGAATTCAAATATGCAGCTTATCTTTTTCCTTTCACTGATAGGATTTACAGTATTATATTTTTGGATGTGGAGAGTTGGTTATAAATCAATTATCATAAAAGATAAACTTGATAAACAGTTAATGATCCCGACTTCGGGACAGGGAGGATAATTTTGGACGGTCTTTACAACTTCTTGCAGAGTAATGCAATTTATATTGTGATGATAATTGTTCTAATCGTTTGGGTCGGAATATTTTTATATATGTTCGCCCTTGATAAAAGATTAAAAAGTATCGAAAAAGAAATAACAGGAGATAAAAAATGAAAAATAAATATGTATTCGGGGGAATTATTATTGCGGTCTTTCTTGTATTGATGGGGTATTTGTTCACTCAAAGTAATATTGAATATGTTGATGATTTCAACAAAGTAATGTCCAGCGAAAAAACTGTGAAGGCTACCGGAAGTTGGGTAAAGGAAAAGAACTATCAGATCGATAATCAAAATAAAACCTTCTCTTTCTTTATGGCTGATGATCATGGCAAGCAGATGAAAGTAATTTACGAAGGTGCAATTCCAAATAACTTCGAAAGTGCTACAAGCGTTGTGGTTACAGGCAAATATGAAAACGGATATTTCCACGCAAAAGATATTTTGACCAAGTGTCCAAGCAAATATGAAGAGCAAACTGCAAACTCTTCATTATAAAAAGCATTGAAAAAGATTGATTTTATTGAAGTTCGACAGAAGGGTAGTCATATACAAATGAAACGAGGAAATTTATTGGTGACAGTTTGTAAGGGGTTAAAACCCCTGCACTATTGATTTGATTTTAATGTCCCCCGACCTAAAGGTCGGGGCTAATAGCCACGCCCTTTAGGGCGTGGTTAACGAGATAGCAAAACTTTATGAGGGGTTTCAACCCCTTTTAATTTAAGTATGAATAAATTCGTAAGCTTAAACAATTACCATATATTAAGAAAGAGGTATAAATGGTAGGAAGTATTATACTCACACTTGCACTTGCGTTCAGCATTATATCCATGATAATGTTCTTTCTGAATTATCGTGGATATAAGAATACGCTCAACTATGGTAGGATTGCCTATCACGGAATGGCAGTTCTGGTAATCGCTGCATCAGTTTATCTATGGTATGCAATTTTAACACACCAGTATCAGTACAATTACATTTACAGCTACAGCAACAATGATTTAAGAAATCTTGGAGTATTCCAGCTTGCATCTTCATTCTGGGGAGGGCAGGAAGGTAGCTTTATGTTATGGCTGCTCTTGACAGCGGTTGTGGGGATTATACTTCAATCATATACTTCAAAAAGAGGAGACCTTGAACCACGCGTGATGGCCGTATTCACACTGGCAACTACTTTTTTGCTGGTTATGGTTTCACCCTGGTTTAAAAATCCTTTTGAATACATCTGGGTCACACCTGTCTTTGTAAAAATTGAACATATAAATTCTCAGTTTTTTAATCTTCCATTTATTCAGCAGTTTTTCTTCAGTGATCAAAGTACTAATCAGGGATTCATTCAGGTAAGCTCAGATCTTGTTTCTCAACTTTCACAAGCAGGAATTTCAGTTAATCAATTTATTATTGATGGCAGAGGATTAAATCCTCAACTGCTTAATTTCTGGATGCAGATTCATCCGCCAATTTTATTTATCGGATTTGCTATGGCAACCGTGCCTTTCGCATTTGCAATTGCTGCATTAATGAAAAACGATTACAGAGATTGGGTTAAACAAGCTTTTCCGTGGATGCTTGCCGGAATGGGAGTGCTTGGTTTGGGAATTATGCTCGGCGGATATTGGGCTTATGAAATGCTTGGCTGGGGCGGTTACTGGGCATGGGATCCTGTTGAAAATTCCAGCTTGATTCCGTGGCTTGTTGGTGTTGCAGCGATACATACTTTACTTGTGCAAAAGAAAACACAGGCTAAAGGCGGTATTGGTAAATATGCTAAAACAAATTTGATTTTGAGTGTACTTACTTATGTGTTCGTTCTTTATAGTACTTTCTTAACAAGAAGCGGTGTGCTGGGTGATGCATCAGTCCATTCATTTGTTGACCCGGGAATGATAATTTATCTCTTTCTTCTTTTGTTCATAGGAACTTTTACATTGCTTGGTTTTGGAATGATTGCATTCAGATGGAAAGCATTGAATGAAAATATTAAAGACGATGAAAGTATTCTCTCACGTGAATTAGGCTTATTCACAGCAATGATCGTATTAATTGCTTCCGCAATAATTGTTTTGGTTGGAACATCTGCACCAATTTTTGGTAAGGCAGTTGATACTTACTTTTACAACGAAATGCATCTTCCACTTGCAATAATTATAATGTTCTTAAACGGAATAAGTCTTCTTATCAAATGGCAAAAGTCTGATGCAAATGAGCTCATCAAGAAGTCAACTTATGCTGCTGTTGGTGCGGTTTTATTCACAATTTTACTTGTGATTTTTGGTGGAGTCCGTGATATAATGATAATCATTCTTTCACTAACAACTGCTTTTTCTCTTTTTGTTAATCTTGACGTCGCAATAAAAATTGTAAAAGGTAATTTCAAAATGCTCGGTGCGTATGTTGCCCATATTGGAATTGCGTTGTTCATACTTGGTGTGATAGGTTCTGCAGTTTATAGTGAAGAGGTGACAGTTGACCTTGTCAAAGGAAAACCAGTAACAGCGTTTGGTTATGATTTGACATTTACCGGCAGCTATCCGATTGAAAATAACACAAAGTTTGCATTTAATGTCAATGTTAAAAAAGGCAACTCGGAGTATCAAATTGCTCCGGTTATGTACAGAAGTGAATTCAACAACAGTATAGTTCGTGAACCTGCAATACTTACTCTATTAACCAGAGATATCTATTTCGCTCCATTAGGTTATGATGAGGGAGGACAAAGTCAGAGTCAGAGTCAACATTCGCATAATCATATTTCACTTGAAAAGGGAGCTTCAACTGAATTTGAAGGAACGAAGATTACATTTGTCAAATTCAATATGGCTGCTGAGACAATGCAGGCTATGAGTGAAGGAAAAGATTTTCAGATGGGTGCAGTGCTTGAAATTGAAAAAGATGGAAAGAAAACAGAGACAGAACTTCTTAGAAAACAAACCGATGGAAAAGTTGAATTCACTTCATTTGAGTCGAAAGAAATGAATTTGAAAATTGAAATGGAAAACCTTTCTGCCGGTATTATTGATATCGCTTTATCAGCATTGGATGGCAGCGAAACTCAAACCACAACAACTCAGACAGAAACTAACGAAGTTTTAAGTGTTAGTGCGAGCATAAAACCGTTTGTGAATCTTGTTTGGGCAGGTGTAGCAATAATGGTAATCGGTTTCTTTATTGCAATGACAAGAAGACTGAAAGAATCGAAGATTATTTCCTGAAGTTTTTATTGATAAGAATTCAAAGGCGATTCAGTTGAGTCGCCTTTTTTATTTTGTAGAGCGAGTCTCTGACTCGCTCAATAATTGAAACATCGTATGTTCTATTCACCTGCGGGGACGCAGGTTAGAGCGGATTTAATTTTTACACCACCGTAAAAATTTCTTCTTCCTCTGGAAATAATTTCTTCATTATTTTTTTTTTTTTTTTTTTTTTTGAGTTGATTTTTAGGCGAAATCGCAGTTGGTTAAGTAGTATGATTTTTGCTATTTAAATATTGGCAATCCTCCTGACGTAAGCTTAAATTAAGACTAAATAACTATTAGTTTTTAGGAGAAGAAAATGAGACGGGCAATTATTAGTGTACTTGCAATAAGTCTTGGAATTTTAATTAAATCCTGTGACACGACAGACCCCCCAGATAATAAATCATTAGCTCTTAAACTTGAAGACGTAAGCTGTACCGAAGCGTGGATAAAACTTGAGACTACCAACCTCCAACTTCCAGTAGCCATAACTATAAAACAAACCAACCCAACCGGCGATACAAAATCTCAAGTCGTTAATCTCAATACTAAAGACTCACTGCTTTACATAGATTCTCTTCTCCCAAACAAAAACTACAAGTATCTGGTATCGAGTAACGAGAATCAAGTATCAAGCAACGAGCTAAGTGTTACAACAATGGACACCACCACTCACAACTTTACATTTGAAAGCTGGACTTTTGGCACCATTGGCAGCAGCACGCTTTACGATGTTGCAATTATAAATGAAAATAACATCTGGGCAGTTGGGGAAATACTTGTTGCCGATACAAGCATAAACGGCTACACAACATATAACGCAGTGCATTGGGATGGCAGCCAGTGGGAGTTGAAGAGAATATTGTACCAGGGTGGATTCTGGGTAATAAGAACAATATTTGCTTTTAGCGAAAATGATATCTGGTTCTCTGCATTTGTGAGATATGATGGACAAAATCTTATTGAACTTCCTATCCCTCCTATTCTGATAGGTTGGTCAATCAACAAAATCTGGGGTAGCAGCAGTAGTGATTTATATGCAGTTGGCAATGGTGGTAATATTGCTTTCTACAACGGTAGCAAGTGGACTAAGATAGTAAGCGGGACGGATTTGAATATAAATGATATTTGGGGAGGTTATAATGAGAAAACCAATGAGTGGGAGATATTGGCGGTGGCTTCGAATGTGAATACAAGCACGGATAGAACTTTAATAAAGATTAACAATATTACTTCACAAATCATTTCGAGCAGCCCGATACAATGGAGCTTACGAACAGTATGGTTTATGCCGTCCAGACAATACTTTGTTGCAGGAAGCGGTATTTATGAAAAACATAATTTAAAAGAGAATGAATGGCTAAATAATCCATTGGATATAACAACATTTTATACGAACAGGATTCGTGGTAATGAAATAAATGATGTTGTAGGTATTGGAGCTTTCGGTGATTTCGTTCATTTCAACGGTACTGGGTGGAAAGTCAATTATCAGGATTCAAAATTAAATTATGGTTCTTATCTATCATTGGATATAAAAGAAAATATAGTAGCTGCTGTTGGTTTGGAATATAACCAGGCAGTTATACTTATCGCTTCAAAAATCAATCAATAATATAAAGGAGGAATTATGATTAGACCACCGCCAATCTTAAAAAACTGAGCAGTGATGTTCGAGGCACCACTGCTCGTTTAATCCCCGTTCACACGGGAAATACAAACAAATCGGTATGCAATGTACCCACATAGGTGAGATACGCCTTTTTGTTTGCATAGCAAAATTATCTTAAAAACTTTTTAATTGAAAGGGAACAATAATGAAAGCGAAAATAATTCTTATCGTTGTTGGAATACTATTAATTTCAACAGAAGTATTTTCTCAGTATCAGTTTGGTCCAAAACAGACTGATTATCGAAGAGATTTATGGCTATATTATGATAATCCAGTACAAAGCAATGGATTGGGAGGATTAAATACAGTATATACTATTGGCCGAGAAGATATATTCACCAAAAGGCGAGCAGTTTACCAGTGGGATATTTCTGATTTGGATATTCCTGATAATTCTGAAATTAACTATGTAAAACTTCAATTTACTTATTCAAAATTAGGTCACTCATATGAATTACCGGTTAGATTTTATAATATCAATTACGATATGATAGGCGAAGAATATTTTGATGAGATTTTCTGGGATATGAACTATTGGCAACCGAGTATAGGATATAGTTCGGGCTCAAATAACAATATTATTTTTGAATCTAGTGACCCACAAGATGATTTTAATTTAGCAATAAAAAATTCTCTTGCCAACAATAAATTTGTTCTTGGATTGAAATGGGATCTTGACCATGGATCATGGATTCGTACTTGGGGAGTTAATAATGCAACGATAACTCTCTATATCGAGTTTACACCTCCCACTCAAACTGTTTACGTGGAGCAAAAATTATTTAACAATACGAGTGTTGATTCTGTTGGTCTATGGAATTTAACACAAAACAAGTTTGATAAATATGCTGTACCTAAAACATTTGTCTGGGATGTTGGTTCCGATAAAACACTTCAGGGTGCTCAGAAGATTATCAGTAATGAAAAATATATTACCTGGCTTAATGAAACTGATGTAGTTAATCATCACACATTTACTATTGAACCTTCGACTAATCTTTTAACTTCTCAATTTAATCCGACACAGTCCGGCATCACGGTCAAAAACAATTTGGAAAACAGTTCAACAGATGGCGGCAATGTAGAATTCCGGGATCCGTGGTTTATTGATTACCCTGACCCTGCATTCGGCAATCAGTTAAGAAACAGAGGAATGAACGATGCAATATTTTATCAACGTCCTTCACCTTTTAATCCAACTCATGGCAGTCAATACAAAGGTGTCTTCCTGAATCAAGGATGGCCTAACTGGGAACCACCTTACTACTCCGTAAAATCAAGCACACAGGATATAACATTAACTAACACAGGCAACCCAGCAGGACGCAGTCATAAGTTCTATTTCAGAAACTGGAGTTATGATGCAAACAAAATTTCACTCCAAACTCCGGGTTCAAATGAGACGGCTGTTGTGTTTAAAACATCAGATGCAGTGCTTAGTGCAAACCTTAAAGGCACAAATCTTTCAGAGGACCCAGACGCATACAACACCACAAGCCAGAGAAAAATTGTAAAGATACCAGATGCAGGTCTTTACTCGGATGGATCTCTTCACTCAGTATATTCCAGCAATAATAGAATTTGGTACGAGATGAGTACTGATAATGGAGCCACCTGGAGCTTATTGAATAACGGTCAGCCGCTTGATGACGGACAAGGAAAGCTGCCTTCAATAGACTATGTACAGCTGCTAACATATCCGGCAGAATTAGATTGTTGGGTGACTATAATAGTTTACCAGGAAAGCTATGGCAATGGCTTCAAGATAAAAGCAAAAAGTTTTCTGAGAATTGATGATGGACCTTACATTTACAGGAATTTTAAAGAATTAGCCTCTTACAGCACTGAAAGTTATTCGAATAATGCAAACCCGGTTTTAGCCATAGATAATGCTGGATATATAACTTTCGTTTGGGAACGGAAAAGCTCACCTGCTGGTTTGTATTGCCGGAGAGGGACAATCACAGTGAACACCGAATTTATTAATAATGTATTGGGCTTATTTGATGATAATAGTACAAAGCTTGGCAATATTAATTACAACACTAGTGCTTCATCAATAAATCCCTCAATAACAGTTTCAAAAACAGTTTATCCGGGTGCGTATGGTAGAGGGAGACATCTTGCATGGCAAGAAAATAATGAAATAAAATATGCAACGATTTTAATAAGCAACCAGTGGCCATACAGTATAACACTTGGAACAATTGAAACACCATCATACGCAAGCGGCTATCCGTCAAACTATCTTCCAAGTTTGAGTCTGGCAAACGGAAAACCGGTATTAAGTTGGACGGGATATTATGATGGCAACATTTGGAAAATTACCGGCGAGCAAGAGAACCTAATCAGGAAAAGAGCATTAGTAAAAGTTAGAGCCACTAACGGATGGCCTAGTGTTTGTACGCAGCTAGGTGACAACGTTAACTATGTTAATAACAACTCAGTAACCTCGGCATCAGAGAAAACGGTGATAGTATGGAGTCAGGGAACAACACCTCAATCAAAGTGGCTGAGAAGAACAGCAGGGGCCTATACTAGCATATGTAATCTCAGCCATTCAGGAATAGAAAGCCAGGTAACGATGGGTTCTGATTTCAATAATATGTCAGCAATGGTATTTAACAACCAGACAATACCACGCTATTTCATAAAATCAACGACAAATTTCAGTGCAGAATGTGCGGATGGTGAGGAATTAAACAAAATTACTTTTTCTGACAGTATTATCAGCTATGGCAGAAGCGGAATAGTAAGCAAGAACGGTATTGAGTTTGTCTTCAACACAGGAGATGTTTTTATTGCAGATAGTTCAGTGCGGTTTACTTTCATACCTGATACTCTTATGTTCGATTCAGCAGAGGAGTTAAATACTGCAGCAAGAACAGAAGACTTCTGGTTGGAAGAGGAAGTGGATTTTTTCTTCTCGAATTTATATTATGTGATCCGTCAGGAGTTAGCGGATTCATTACTTAATGAGCAGGATCAGGTAAATTTCAAAGTTGAACTTGTAAAAGTACAAAGCGGAGATGTTGTCGGAACTTTTGATAATATAACCTACAACAAAAACAATCTTGAGAAGTATGCGAGCATACACTACCTTGTAAATACCTCTGGTATTCAGGCAGGAGAGTATTATCTCAGACTTGTAACCACAGTTGCAGGTGAAGCGGGATATAATCTATCAAACATTCAAAGAGATGAATTCGATTTGAACAAACTGCATTATGTTAATGTATCATTCAAAGGTGAAACAATACCGGTTACCTACGAGTTGTCACAAAACTACCCTAATCCTTTCAACCCAACAACAACTATCAGATACCAGATACCGAAAGATGGGGTTGTAACGCTGAAGGTTTATGATATACTTGGTGCTGAGGTAGCAACATTGGTTAATGAAGAAAAAGTGGCGGGTAAGTATGAAGTAAGTTTCAACGCATCTTCGCTTGCGAGCGGTGTTTACATTTACCGGTTGAATGTAAATGAATATGTGAATGTTAAGAAGATGGTACTGGTGAAATAAAAAACTCGTCAATCACAGTTAATAGCCCCGTTAATCCCGGGGCTTATTTTCTATTCTCCTGTAACAAACGGAAAATTATTAATCTTCAGAGAAGAAAAAGCATACTCCCTGAGATCCGGTTCATCTATCATCCTGCTGTAAAATAATTGGTTAGCTCCAAAGAGCAGGGAACTGGCATCATAACCCAATACTCTTAAATATGCTGTCATGCAAGCACTTTGCTGTCCGTCATAATCATAAACACAAATTGGTTTATCAGTTGGTAAAGATTGAAGGTATTTACCACTTCTTAATTCAAAGTCCGGTGAATCCAGATAAGAAATAGCACCGGGCGGATGTCCTCTTCCTTCAAAAGTTACAAACCTGCGTGCGTAATAAAGTCTCATCTTTCCGTAACAAACTATATAACTTATATTCTCTGAGGGAAGATTATTAGAATAGTAAAATCCTTCAGTAATGATTTTTTTTATTCTTGAATTGATTCTTTCCGGAAGTGACGCGCCCGGATTCTCAAACACAACCTGCGGTAAATCGGTTAAGTTGTTCCTGGGAAAATCATCATTTGTATATGATGCGATGTTGACTGCATCACTCAATGCACCAAGCCATTCATCAGAAAAAAAATGATTCCAGCTTGCCATACCATATTTCATCGAGTAAACATTTTTGTATCCTGCAAGCCTGAGCAGGCAGGTGAAGTACGCTGAGCTTTGTCCGTTCCTGCTTACTAAAATTATTTTGGGATAGGAGCCAGCATCAATATTCTTCATAAAATTATATAGACTATCATTTAGAATATTTACAGCACCTTCAATATGTCCGGTCTGAAAATCTGAATTACTTCTTAAATCAACTATCAAATAGTTAGTTAAGTTTGAGTTAACTTCCTGAGCATCAATCAATGCCGGAGCTAAATTACTGTTTACAAAATCTCCCTGACTTTCAAAGTAAACTAGCATCTCCGCTGCAGGATTCAATTGACCTGTGAATGGTGGTGCTAAATTATCTTCAACACAATTATTTAGAAGCAGGAAGCTGAATACAAATAACATTTTTAAAAATATATTTTTCATTTCTTAAAATACCATCTGCGGTGTTCCTCGTGATACACCAATGAATAAGCCGATCGTTTTTTCTCCCTGAACATTCCAGATGATTTCACCTCCGCCCTGGACAAATGGATCAGTAATCTCACTACCCGAAGTTCTTGAATTAAAATAAGCCTCAAACGATTGATCAAAAGAATTTACCTGTATGTATCTTAAGCCGGAATAGTTTCCGCCTCTATATTGTTGTGGCAGGGGAGAAGTTGCAACAATTAAATTTGTGCCTGGGTCTGCCGAAGATACAGCATAGTAATCATCAGCTTTGACAGCAGGAGTGGTTGTTACTATCCACATTGCAGCATATACTTCTCCCTCTTTGGCATTCACACTTGCGTTAATGCTGTAAGTGCTGGAGTTATAATAAGCATTTGTAATTTCAGGTTTGTAGGGAATTCTGGTAATACTGTAAATAAAAGTCTCATCACGCATAGCAAATAATTCATAAATTTCTCCCTCAACAACAAAGAGATCGTCTAGTGTTTTGTATAAACCCTGACTTGTATATAACAACGGAATAATCTGAACGCCGTTCCGTTTGAGATAAGCTGTTACATTTTTCAATTCAGCATCTTCTATTCTGTATGGAACACCGAGTGGAAGAGTTTTTGTAAATCTCACGGCAGGGAAATACCTGTTCGCCTGTATTTCTGCCTGCACCACAATATATTCTTCGTAATCAAATTGAGGAGTCAGTAATTCTTCGTTCTCACACCCGGAAAATGTAATCAATAATAAAGCGAAAAATATTTTTAATAATCGTTTCATTCTGTTGATTAAAATTTAACTGCAATTCCTGCAGAAGGTATAAATGGAAACAAGCTTATTCTTTTTAGCACGGGGACTTGTTCTCCTTCCTCATTTTCTATCAGAACTACATATTGAGCAAAAGCATTTTGCCTGTTGTAAACATTATAAAGAGTAAGATAAGTTTCAAAATTTGTATTCAGCCATTTGAAAGAGTAGTTGAGATTTACATCAAGCTTAGTATAAGCAGGAAACATTTCTGTGTTGATACCTTTGTAGTTAAATTGAATCTGCGGATCTCCGCCGGTTCCTACCGGATCAAAAATATATTGCCCCGGAGGAAGAGTATATCTTTGACCCGTTGCATAAACCCAGGTAGCTCCAATGTTGAGGTCGTCAATGATTTTGTATGCAAGCACTATTGAAAAATCATGTCTCTGGTCATATCGCGGATAGAAAACTTTACCGCCGTTCAACTCATCAAACTGACGCTTGGACCACGATAAAGTATAGCCTATCCAGCCCGAAAGATTTCCTTTCCGTTTGTTGAGGAAAAACTCAACACCGTATGCTTCTCCTTTTCCTTCTGTGAATTGATCTTCAATTGAATCATCTAAAGGATCAAGCTCAATTGAACTTTTAAATTCATACAGGCTTTGCATATCCTTATAAAAACCTTCAACAGAAAAAGCATACGATTGATCGAACCAATAAGTATCGAAACCCAAAACATATTGTGTTGAATAGCTTGGTTTAATATTCTTCGTGGAAGGATACCACAGGTCGGTAGGCAGAGTAATATCGTTTCTTTCAATCAGGTGAAGAAACTGATGAGCAATTGCAAATGCGCCCTTCATAATTATGTTAGATGTAAAATTATATGCAACAGAGATTCTTGGTTCAAAGTTGAAATATCGAGTCGATCCGAAATAATAAAAGCGTCCGCCATAATTCGCACTAAGTCTCGAACCGAACTGTGATTCAGCTTGCAAATACCAGGCTGCTTCAACTGCGGTGATATCAGTACCTGCGTATGGATCTTTCTCAAGTGCCTCAGTGTAAACATCGCTGTAAAGAACATCATAGTTATGCATTGCAAGGTCAATTCCTGTTTTAAATAAATGATCCTGGTGCCATCTTATCTCAGCATTCTGCCTGAAATAAAGGTCAGTTAGGTTTGGGTTTGAAAAGTAAGTATATGAATTTAATGATGCAGGATTAATACCGATCTTTGAAATAAAATTATAGTTTATATAACTGACAATTGAATTGAGAAGAATAGATTTCGTATTTACCTGCAGCCAGTTCAAGCTGAGATTTACATTACGCCATTCAATATCATAATCTGTATCTTCAACAGATGATGGACTATATGCATGATCCTTGCTGTATAATGCACTAATTGCCACTACACTTTTTTCTGAAACGGAAAGATTAACCTTTGCATTAACATCGTAGAAGTTATATCTCGGAGTAGTGCTTTCAGCATCAAAATTTTTCTGGATGATATCGTAATACATATAACGACCTGATACAAGATAAGTTGAATTGCTGTCCAGCGGTCCTTCAAATGCAGCGAATGAATTAATTGTACCGAGACCAACTGTTCCTTTTTCTCTTTCTTTAGAACCTGACCGCAGTTTTACATCAAGAACACTTGAAAGCCGTGCACCATATTCAGCGGGAAAAGCTCCTTTAATTAATCTGATGTCGCTCAACGCTGTTGAGTTAAAAGTGCTGGCGATGTTTCCGAGATGAGCAGGGTTATAAAGGATTGTTCCATCAACTAATGTTAATGTCTGGTCTGGTGAGCCTCCTCTAATGTAAAGTCCGCTCGAAATTTCAGATCCTTTTCCAACTCCGGGAAGCATTTCCAGAGATTTAAATAGATCAACCTCGCCCGTTAATGTTGGTAAATTTGCTAACAGCTCGGGTGAGATATCAATTGTGCTGGTTAATATCTTTTCCTGTTTTTCACCTTCAACAATAATTTCCTGGAGCCTTATGTCCTCCGGAAACAATTCAATAGAAAAAGTTTCAGATCTACCTACCTCTGTTAAACTAATTTCTCTTATTGTAGTTTTATAACCCAGGTGACGAAAAATTAAAATATATTTTTTAAAATCAAGAGAGGGGATTGCGTAGTAGCCGAACTTGTTTGTTGCGGTGCCTGTTAAAGCAGGTTTGTTGAAATTTATTGAATCATAATAGACCAGAATATTTGTTCCGACAAGGGCCTCACCGGTTACTGCATCTTTTACAAAGCCTGCCAGCGTATATTTATCCGATTGAGCTAAAAGGTTTATTGTCATCAGTATGAACAATAAACTTAAATAGAAATCTGATAATTTTGATTTCACTTAAATTGATAACTGTGGTGCACAATAAAATTTATTTACAGTATTGACTTAAAAAAAAATAATGTAATATTCAACTATGTAATTTGAGGTTTAGAATAAAAAACCGGCTTCAGGCGAAGCCGGTATATGGTGGTTGTGGTTGAGTCGAGATAGGAAGAGTGCTAAATGCTTTCTAAAATTCCCCTGTTATGTGGTCCCTATTTTTAACTTTTGATAGTCAACTTATATGTATGCCCATGATTATTCAATTGATATACCATCATCCTACTTAATAAAGTTATGTCTCAAATAGAAATTATTAAAAGTCAACTTTGTCGGAAGGAATGAATACTATTTTAGTATGAAATATTTTTAGGAAAGTTCTTTATCTAAAATCTAAACAAAAATTGTCGTCTCGAAATATCTTCCTGTAAATATTACTCAAAAGAATTTTTATGCGGTGAGTTTTGTTATGAAAATTAATTGAAGTGCATTCTCTCGTCGAATTTGACGTTGATAATTCTTAAGCAATAAGTAGAAATGATTTCATTAAAAATTTTTTTAAGACTAAGCAATTTGACCACACAAGTCATCTATAATATTGGTTAGAATTACGAAGTAAAAGTTTTGAATTCTTCAATAAATCTAACGAAAAGAATTCTTGACATGTGTTGATAGTGTGGTTAAATTTGACCCTCAATTTCAACAAATTCCGCAGTAGCTCAGTTGGTTAGAGCACCTGACTGTTAATCAGGGTGTCGTAGGTTCAAGTCCTACCTGCGGAGCGAAAAATCCCTAACAATCTCAGGGATTTTTTATTTTAAACCTAAAATTATTTTTTGCTTTAAATAAGAAGATTTATAAATGGAAGCTTCAAGAACAGGGATAGTTTTTGATGAAATATTTTTGAAACACGATCAAGCAGGTCATCCTGAAAATGCAAAAAGACTTGAATCAATTATCAATGCGTTGAAAGAGAAAAGGTTACTTGAAAAAGTTAATATGTTAAAATCGCGTACTGCTAATATTGATGAAATAGCTGTTTGCCACACAAAAGATTATGTCGAGTATGCGAAAGAATTTTGTGAGAAGGGCGGCGGTTACTTTGATCCGGATACATATTCAAACAAAAATTCTTTTCTGGCGGCGGCCACTGCAGTTGGCAGTTCGGTTGATTTAACGAAGGCTGTAATTAAAGGAGAACTCAAAAACGGGTTTGCGTTACTGCGTCCACCCGGGCATCATGCACTGGCTAACAGATCCATGGGATTTTGTCTGTTCGGAAATATTGCAATTGCTGCGAAAATTGCTTTGGCTCAACCTGGTATAAATAAAGTTGCAATAGTTGATTTTGATGTTCATCACGGAAACGGAACTCAAGCACTTGTTGGTGATGACCCGAACATTCTTTTTATTTCTTCGCATCAATATCCGTTTTATCCGGGTACGGGCAGCATAAGAGAAAT
>DATIJX010000007.1:0-11307 GCA_035478175.1 Ignavibacteriaceae bacterium | reverse complement strand
GTTTCTCCGGGAAAAGTTTTTAATTCAACACTATTGGTGTAAGCTTTCAGAAATGAATTTTCGGCAATGAGAGGGATTTTAATTTGCGTGAAAAATTTAAGGACAATTCCAAGATTGCAGAATGTGTGGTCAAGTCGGTTGCCAGTTGCTCCGACAAGTAATGCTTCATCATAGTTATGACTGATTGCATATTTAAGACACTTTTCAACGTCAGTATCATTTTGTCTTTTAAGTCGAATGACTTTAGATACAGACTTATACTCCTTGAATGCTTCTGAGGAGATTGAATCCAGATCTCCGATAATAACATCGGGAATAAGTTTCATCTTCAATGCTGAATTGGCGCCGCCGTCAGCACAGATTAGTTTTTCATAACCTCTTCTTTGAAAAAAAGTTATTACACCTTTTTTAGGCGGTTTACTGTTAGCGAGTATGATGCATTTTTTCATATCATTCACTTGACCTTTTGGCTAAAGCCAATTTACTCTTAGTTCTTTTTACCCCGACCTAAAGGTCGGGGCTATTTTTGAATTATATTAATTGCCACGACTTTTAAGTCGTGGCTAACAGAAAAAAATAAAATCAGGGCTTTAGCCCAAATATTACTAATCACAATCCTACCTGTATACCAGCCAGCCAGTTTCTTTCTGCAGCGGGGAAAAATTCTTTTCCTATTGCATTTGCTGAATACAAGTTATCAAAAATATTATTTACCTGCAGATAAACTTTCCACGGTGTTAGGAAATTCACTATTAAAAATTCATAACTCATAAATATATCCGATACAAAATAAGCTTCATTCAGATTATCTGAATAATCAACAAATCCCGGATTAGTAAGTAAATAACCATTGAGTTTATCGTCATAATTGTCTGAATAAAAATCGCCCACATATTTTCCCGTCAATCTCAGATAAAAACCTGAATGCTGAAAAGCGATTCCAATGTTTGCAAGCATATCAGGAAAGCCGCTGATTCTGTTACCGCTTAGATCAACGGAGTTCTCAACATCAATAAAAAATTTTCCTTCTTCAATTGTATTCTTACTCAATGTAGCATTTCCAAAAAGTTCACAATGATCATCCCAAAATTTTATGATTGCCGATAGTTCAGCGCCAAGATGAACAGAGCGATCTACATTGCCGGTAGTCGGCTGTCCGAATCTGTCTACCTGTCCATCCTTAACAATTTCATCATTGAACAGCATATAAAACAGATTAAGAGTTAGAGAAAGATTCGCATCATTATACGAAGCACCAAGCTCAAAATCATTCATCGTTTCCAGTTTAACGAGCGGTTCATTAAAATTATAATAACCATCAGGTTTTACTTCAAATTGAGGAACTTCTCCTCCGCTTGATTCTGCTGCATCATAATATTCTTTCAAACGTGGTTCGCGGGAAACTCTTGCAAAGGAAAAGTAAATGTTCAACGCTTGTAGTGGTTTGAAATTTATTCCAGCGCGTGGATTCAAAAATAAATTATCAACAGTGAAATCATTTCCGACATACTGCTCATTAAACAATCTGTATTTGTTATATGCCAATTGTAACTCGCCGAGCAGGTTCCACTGTTCATTTAATCTGTATGATTCATTCACGAATGCACTGAAGATATCTTTCGCACCTTCATATGAATAATACTTATAATTTTTAGTAACTCCGGGTGGAAGATTTTCTGCATAGTTAATGCTTCCCCAGTGAATGGAGTTATGCTTACGAAACTCTGCACCAAAAAATAAAGTTCCGTTGTGATGTTCAAGGCTGAATCTTGGTATCCAGCCGAATTGCTTGTTCTCAACTTTTGCTCTAATTAAAGCATTGGTAGGAATGTAGTTTGTGTCAAATCCATTTTCTTTAAGCCTGAAATAATCGTCATAAAAAACTGACCACGAACCATCATAATCAAAGAAGCCTTCGCCTAAAACTAAAAACAATGCTGAGTTCATTTTAATCTTTTCAGTTATCTGCAAGTCATTCAGTAATTCAAAATGCGGCTGTGAAAAATTCTCTATTTCTTCCGGTCTTCGCTGGAGAGTGTATGTGTAACCATTTTCATCGGCTTCCCAATAAGAATAATTTTCTCTTCGGAGATTTTTATCTTTCACTGCAAATTTTGCAACACCGGTATAACCAAGACCATCTGCAATTGGTCCACCGTAAAAATTAAGCTGAGTGGTAAAATTCTTATCATATCGAACTGCAGAAAGGAAATAACTTTTGAAATCCACCCACGTTTGTTCTTTATAACCAGAGCTTAATATCTGACCAAGCTTAGCATAGACTGAATATTTTTCATCTATCAAGCCGCTGGAAAAAGCTGCTGAATACTTTCTCGTTACATAAGAACCATAAGATGCGGATAGTTCAAGTTTCGGTTTGCTTGAAAAGTTTGATGTAATAATATTTATTGAACCTCCAATTGCAGGATAACCGAACACACCAGAGCCTGCACCTCGCTGAACTTGAATCAACTCAGTGCTGGCAAGTAAATCAGGAAAATCCAACCAATAAACGTTATGATCCTCGGGATCGTTCTGTGGAATACCGTTAATCGAAACAGAAATTCTTCTCTGGTCGAATCCTCTGATGCTTAAATAGTTATATCCAATTCCAGTTCCGCTTTCAGAATAAAATGTTGTTGAAGGAAGATCACTTAAATACCTTGGGATATCGTAGAGCGTATAAGTTTTTTCTATATCGGCAGCTTTTAATTGATCGAATGCATTTGGTGTTACGCCTAACTCACCCACCGTTGCCTCAACAAGAATTGTCTGAGAAGGAATTGTTGTCCTGGTTAATTCAAAATTAAAGAATTGATCACTGTGAGGTTTATAAATGTTTTTAACAGGAACAACAAGAAGTTTATATCCAACAAAACTTATTCTGAGGGTGTCATTAATGAATGCAGCGGTCAATATAAATTCACCCTTGTTATCAGAGTAAGTTCCCACACCAGGTCTGCTGGAAATGAGCACGCTTGCATTGACCAAATGTGAGGAGGTTTCAGCATCGAGCACCTTACCTCTAATAGTAATCTGCTGAGCACAAACCAGACCTTGAATAACAAAAAGAAGTACAATTAAGATTTTCATTTTACCCTCCATTCTCAAAATTTGAGATTGTTAGAAAATAAAAAAGCCGTTTGTAGAAACGGCTGAAAATCTTAATTATTTGAAATCAGATTCGAAATGATTTTAGCCCGTTTCCCTACGCTGGCATTACCCAGATCAGGTGTTAGGGTATTATCTCAGTCATCCCAGATTATCTGACTAAAACAGACTGGCTTGGGATAACACCCCTAACGGCTTCAGGATGTGAGATAATTACTTAAAGATTTTTACATCTGCCTTAATATTATCTCACGTCCTTAGTTTAAATATTTTAAAAGAACGATTTAATTACAAACGGAATCTAATAATTGTAATAAATGAAATCAACTCACTTTTAATTTCTGACCAACGATAATCTTACTGCTTGACAGACTATTAAGCTTTTTAATTTTCTGCACGGAAGTGTTGTACTTAATTGCTATCGAGTAAAGAGTCTCACCGTTCTCAACAGTATGCAAGCCATCTTTTGATTTTTGTGATGTTGTACCGGTTGATTGAGGAATTTTCAGATCCTGCCCTGCAATTATCTTATTACCACTGATATTATTTAATTGTTGTATGCTTGCTATACTAACTTTGTATTTTTCAGCAATACCACCCAATGTTTCACCCTTCTTCACTTTATGTGTCGAAGAGTTGCCGGTATTCTGAACAACGGTTGTTTTAGATACCTTCTGATTGTTTCCACTCGAGTAAATTATCAGAGTTTTTCCTGCTACTATCTTACTGCTGCTTAAATTATTCCATCTTTTGATATCTTCGACGGAAACACCATACGATTCAGATATACCAATAATTGTTTCACCTGATTGAATCTGGTGGTTTATTGATTCGCTTGTTAGTTCAGTTTTTTGCGTTGCGTTGTTCGAAACTATATTTGGTGAAGCATCGGAATAAATCTTCAGTGTTGTTCCGGCAATTATTTTATTACCGCTAATATTATTCCATTCCTTTATACTTGAAGCGGAAACTTTATACATTTCAGCAATGCCGCCGATTGTTTCACCACTTTTAATTTTATGATAACTCACATTACCTGCTGGTGGTGAAGTGCTTTCTACTAACGCACCAGATGACTCGCTTGAATAAAGTTTTAAGGTTTGGCCTGCATTAATATTGTTGCTAGTTAAACCATTCCATTTTTTTAGTTCTGAAACTGAGACGTGGTATTTTGAAGCTATTCCGCTTAATGAGTCGCCTTTCCTGACTTTATAATAGTTAATACTTCCTTTTGTATTTTTTGAAGCAACATCGGTGCTGGTAGGCGCGTAACTTTCATCAGTATAAATTTTTAACTTTTTGCCGGCAACAATTTTGTTATTGTTTAGATTATTCCATTCCTTAATAGCTGCTATGCTAACTCCGTATTGAGTTGCTATTAATCCAAGATTTTCACCTCGGTTTATTGTGTGATAAACATATGACGATTTACTAGTTTCAGTATATACTTTAGGAGCCTTTTCTTCAATCTCGGTACTTTTATCAAGACTTGCATAATAATTCTGTTTATCCTGCGAAACGTAAATCGTTAACTGCTGTCCAACTCTTATCGATGAAGTATAAGGAATGTTATTCCAGTTTCTTAAATCACTCACTCTTGAATTAAACAGGTCTGCTATTCCGAGTAAGCTGTCATCTTTCTTAACGCGGTAGGTTACGGACACAAATCCTTCAGGAATAATTGCATCAATAGTTCCTACCGATTCCTTTTCTTCTAAATTAGATTCTGTTAATAGTGACTCATCGTTTTTTGTTGTCAATTCTGAAACAGATTCATCAACTTCATTAAGAGCCAGATCTACACTCTCATTATTTTTTCCGTTCAGCGAAGCATAAGGAGATACATACTCCTGGTCTGTTTTATTTCCATTATCCTGTGCAATAGTTACATCTGTATTGTATGAATAATCATTTTCATTTGGATTAACCAATACAGGAATCCTGAGGGGAACACCAACATATAATTTTGATTTGGTTGAGATGTTATTTGCATCAGCCAGTTCGTAAATAGTGACTCCATATTTTTTTGCAATTTTATTTAGAGTTTCACCTTTTCTAACATCGTGAACGAGAAATGTTCTGCGAGCAGATTCCGGAATATTCTGCATTTGAGCAGCAAATTGTTCTAACGAACCTTTTGGAATTTTTATCGGGTAACCTCCAGGAAAATCAGGAGGTGTGCTTAGCTGAGTAAGTTCGGGATTCATGTCCTGCAATGTTTCCAAATCAGTTCCTGAGATGGTAGCAATATATCCGAGGTCAACGGCACCAGGTACATTATAAGTTTCAAACTGATAAGGCTTGTGAAATTCGATATTATTGAATCCGTAAGCAACAGGATCCATTGCAATTATACACACTGCAATGTATTGTGGAACGTAGTTTCGTGTTTCTTTTGGAAGATGTGCCCGCAAAGACCAGAAATCGCTTGCTCCTGATTTTTGCATCGCTCTTCTGACGCGACCTTCGCCGCAGTTGTATGCGGAAAGAGCAAGGTACCAATCACCAAGTGAATTATAAAGATCTCTCAAATGTCTTGCAGCTGCAGTAGTTGACTTAACCGGATCTCTCCTTTCATCATAATAAAAACTTCCATCGAGTCCATACATATTTCCTGTTGATTTAATGAATTGCCATAAACCCACTGCGCGCGCCCAGGATCTTGCAGTTGGATTCAATCCGCTTTCCATCATACTCAGATAGATAAGCTGCTTCGGAACTCCTTCAGCGGCAAAAATGCTTGTCATCATTGGAAAATATTTTCCAGACCTTTCAAGCCAAAGTCGCATTGACCTTTCACCTCTACCTGTAAAATAAGTGAGGTATTGTTCAACATAACCATTTACCTCAAGTGGAATATCGGCGGGAATAATTTCTCTTTCCTGCTTTTGATCCTCGGTAATTTCAATCTCAGAAACATAGCCTTTCATCCACTCTTCAAGGGCAGCTAAAGATACACCAGGAGGAAGTTCCGCTAAACCATCAACATAAGTTTTGTAATCTTCAATAATAGCAGTTTCAAGTTCTATGTATGCTTCATTGTTATCAACGCCGGGATAGTAACTGAGGTTATTAATTATCCTTAATGCAGATTCATAATTTTGAACGGCCTCTTCAATTAAATTTAGATTTTGTTTTTCAAGTGCAGTTAAATAGAATTGCCTCGCTTGTTCGAGCATCTCTGCAACGACATTACCTTTATTATTTAGGGCTTCATCCTTTTTCCTGGTAATCTCATCGCTGCTGCTGCAGGAATAGAGTATTGCCAGGATTAAAATGACAATCGGTAACTTGAGTAAGTTTAGCCTCATATGTTCTCTCCGGTTAAAAATTACTTTTTCAAATTTAGTATTTAATAAGTCTTTTATCAAGTAGAAAATTAGATGTTTTCTCTAACTCATCTTATAACATTAGCTTAACCACCTATAATGGAATATTGCCGTGTTTCTTCTTAGGATTGGTATCAACTTTTGTGCGAAGAATATTAAAGGCATTTACAAGCTTTTGCTTGGTTTCCCGTGGGATAATGACATCATCAACGTAACCCCTTTCAGCGGTGATATAAGGATTAGCAAATTTTTCTATATACTCTGATAATTTTTTCTCTATTTCTTTTTCTGGATTAGCAGCCTTTGAAATTTCTTTTTTAAAGATGATCTCAACTGCACCTTTTGGTCCCATTACAGCAATTTCAGCCGAAGGCCAGGCAAAGTTAAAATCTCCACGAATATGTTTTGAATTCATAACATCATAAGCACCGCCGTAAGCTTTCCGGGTTATTACGGTAATCTTCGGAACAGTTGCTTCGCTGAAGGCAAACAACAATTTGGCTCCATGTCGAATTATTCCATTCCATTCCTGCTCAGTGCCCGGTAAGAATCCCGGAACATCAACGAGAACAAGCAATGGAATATTAAACGCATCACAGAATCTAACAAATCGTGCCGCTTTTGTAGATGCATTTATATCTAATACCCCAGCCAGAACTTGAGGCTGATTTGCAATAACACCAATTGCCATTCCTCCAATTCTGCAGAATCCACATATAATATTTTCAGCATAAAACTTCTGAACTTCAAAAAAGTCATGATCATCCGCAAGTAAAGTAATCACCAGCTTCATATCGTATGGTTTATTCGGATTATCAGGAATGATTTCATCTAGCTTTGAATCAGCAACTATAATAGTTGAATCAAATTGCTTCTCAGGACTTTTATCCCGATAGTTAAGTGGAATAAAGCTCAACAGTTTTCTTACATTCAGTAAAGTTTCAATTTCATTGTCAAAAATAAAATGAGCGACACCACTTTTACTTGCATGAGTTTCTGCGCCACCAAGCTCTTCAAAACTTACATCCTCGTGAGTTACAGTTTTAACCACATTAGGACCAGTTACAAACATGTAGCTCGTGTTCCTGACCATAAATATAAAATCGGTAATTGCTGGTGAATAAACTGCCCCGCCTGCACAAGGGCCGAGTACAACAGAAATCTGAGGAATAACTCCGGAAGCAAGAGTGTTCAGTAAAAAAATATCTGCATACCCACCAAGACTAACTACTCCTTCCTGAATTCTGGCACCACCTGAATCATTCAATCCAATAAGAGGAATCCCGGCTTTCATTGCCATCTTCATCACTTTAACAATCTTCTCTGCGTGTGTTTCTGAAAGTGAGCCGCCAAACACAGTAAAATCCTGGCTGAACAATGCTATCGGTCTTCCATCAATTTTAGCAAATCCGGTAACAACACCATCTCCGGGAAAGTGCTGTTTATCTAATCCAAAATCCGTTGCACGATGTTTAACGAACATATCAACTTCATCAAAGCTGCCTTCATCAACGAGTAATTCAATTCTCTCGCGTGCTGTAAGTTTTCCTTTTTCGTGCTGGCTTTTAATGCGCTCCTCACCACCACCAAGTGTTGCTTCTTCTTTCAGCTTGGAGAGTTTATCAATTTTATCTTTCATATTAAACCTCGTTCAAAAAAATTAAAGAATAGCTTCAGACCAAAAATGGATTATTTTGTTTTTCGTATCCAATCGTACTTGTTTCACCATGCCCAGGGTAAATCATAACCTCATCCGGTAATACTAGCAATTTATTTTCTATTGATTCGATAAGAGCAGTATAATCACCACCCCATAAATCAGTTCTTCCGATGCTTTCATTAAAAAGGACATCACCGGTAATACAAATTTTTTCTTTTTCAAGATAGATGCAATATTCACCGGGTGTATGTCCGGGAGTAAATAAGAATTTTAGTTTTGAATTACCAAGAGAAATATCTGTTGCTTCGTCTATCAACAGATCCGGTTTGGGAGGTTCATCCAGAATAATATCAAACATCTGAGCTTGTTGTTGAGCATGATCAAGCAGCGGGATATCCTTCTCAGGCGCATAGTAAACAGGATTATATTTTTCTTTTACAAACTTGCAGCCGAGGATATGATCAATATGGCAATGAGTGTTTATTAGAAATTTTACATTCAAGTCTTCAGAAGAAATAAAATCAGCTAAAGTTTTTTCTTCATCAAGCGATGATGTTCCGGGATCAATAACTGCGACTTCTTTTGTTTCATCATCCCAAAGGATAATCGTGTTTTCAGAAAACAGATTAAACGTAAATACTTTCACCTTTATCATACTATCTCTTAAATCCTTTGCGAATTCTATTGAAAGATTTTTTTGTAAATGAATTAAAATTATCTCTGGTTTCCTCAATTGAATCGCCGCCAAACTTTATCAGGAAGTGTTTGGCAATTACCCATGCAAGCATACTTTCGGCAACAACTGCGCACGATGGAACTGCTGTGAAATCGCTTCGTTCATATCTGGAAACAACTTTTTTCATCGAACCTAAATCAATAGTATTCAACGGTTTTGCTAATGTCGAAATAGGTTTCATTGCTGCTCTGATTAAGATAGGTAGGCCATTTGAAATTCCTCCTTCAATCCCACCGGAGTGATTTGTCTTTCTCGAAAAACGTTTTCCATCAATTGTAATTTCATCGTGAACTTGCGAACCATATTGTTCCGCACTCGCAAATCCATTCCCTATCTCCACACCTTTCACAGCATTAATCGACATCATATGAAAAGCTATATCTGCATCGAGTCTTCTATCATACTGCATAAAGCTTCCAAGACCAACTGGAACACCTGTAGCTATAGTTATAAAAGTACCACCTAAAGTATCTCCACTTTTCTTAATTGATTTTATCTTATTGATGATTTTCTTTTCCTGAGACTCATCAAGAACACGAACTGTGCTTTTATCCGCTTTAACCGAAATATCCCAGCCTGATTTTCCTAACGATTTTTTATATTGTAATAGTTGATTGAAGTAGTCTTTGGATGAATATATACCTCCAATACTCTCCACATAACTTCCGATTTGAATTCCAAAATGCTCAAGAAATTTTCTGGCCACTGAACCTGCGGCGACTCTTGCAGCAGTTTCCCTTGCACTTGATCGCTCGATAGAATTTCTAATATCATCAAAATTACATTTTGACACTCCCACAAGATCAGCGTGTCCCGGACGAGGGATTGCAATTTTCTTAATTGAGCCTGTTGGCTTTTCAATGTTCAACACATCTTCCCAGTTGACCCAATCTTTGTTCTCAATCAAAAATGATATTGGTGAGCCAAGAGTTTTCCCGAATCGAATCCCGCTTAATATTTGCACTGAATCGGACTCAATTTTCATTCGGACACTTCTCCCATAGCCACCCTGTCTTCGTTTTAGCTGAAAGTTAATATCTCCAGCAGATATTGGAATATTAGAAGGAAATCCTTCTACAATTGATACAAGAGCTTTTCCGTGAGATTCACCGGCAGTTAAAAATCTTATCATAAATTTATATTTTTTATTTACAGGCAAATATAAAAAAACGCCCGTTTAAGCGGGCGTCTTTCAAAAAAGATTTAAGTCATTTATTAATCAGGTATTTCAATACCTACAAACCTGTTATTTCCTTCCTTATCTACAACCTTGAGCAAAAGTGCTGACCCTTTTTTCTTATTAACTATTTTCTTGAAGTCGTCAACGTTATCAACATTTTCTTTATCTGCTTCAGTAATGATAAGTCCGGAAAATAATTTCTGGTCTTCAGCTTTGCTAAAAGGTTTAACTTGTGATATTATAACTCCTTTGCTGAGTTTATAATCAGATTTATCTTTTTCAGATAGATTCTTTACGGTCAACCCAATATCATCAAATGTTGCGGAAGTCAATCCAGTCTCACTATTATCTTTCGATTTATCTTTTTCAGAAACAGGTTCGGTTTTAACTTCCTCATCACGTGCTTTAAGAACTACTTTTCTTTCCAAATTTTTACCATCTCTGAAAATCTTTAAGTTAACCGTAGTACCAGCAGTCAGCGATGCAACATAGCTTTGCAATTCATTTGGTCTGTTTACTTCACGATTATCTATTTCGAGAATAATATCTCCAGCTTTTAAATCAGCCTGGGAGGCTGCTCCGCCTTCAACAATACCCTGAATGATAATTCCTTTTGGTGCATCCATTCCAAGTGATTTGGCAATTGCGTTATCAACTTCACCAATATTAATTCCAATATAACCTCTGCTGACTTTACCGTGAGCAATCAAATCCTGTGCAACAGCTTTTGCAAGATTAACAGGAATTGCAAAACCATAACCTATATAAGTTCCACCGCCACCAGCAGCTATCGCTGAATTAATTCCAATCACAGAACCGGATAAATCAACAAGTGCACCACCGCTGTTTCCGGGATTTATTGCTGCGTCTGTCTGAATGAAATTCTCAACTCCATAACTATCTCTGATCAATCCTAACTGACCTCTTCCAATTGCACTCACAATTCCTGCAGTAACTGTTGATGATAGTGAAAGTGGATTTCCAATCGCCATAACCCATTGACCAACTTTTAGATTATCAGAATTACCGAGGAATGCAACTGGTAGATTTTCTGCATCTATCTTTACAACTGCAAGATCAGTAAGTGGATCTGTTCCAACGACCGTTGCATCAAATTGTCTTTTGTCAGATAAGCCGACCGTTACTTTGCTTGCATTTTCAACTACGTGGTTGTTCGTGATTATATAGCCATCTGCTGAAATGATAATACCACTGCCGGAGCCTCTTTGCTCTTTGGGCATATCTTTAAATGGGAAAAAGAACCAATCTTTATGCGGATTTTCTCTTTCAG
>DATIJX010000006.1:0-4013 GCA_035478175.1 Ignavibacteriaceae bacterium | reverse complement strand
GGAACTGTTTTCGGAACACCAATTATCAATCAGCCTGAAGTTGCGATTTTGGGTGTTGGAGCAGTAATTAAAAAACCAGTTGTTGTTTCTGCTGCTGGATCAGATTCAATTGCAGTCAGACCTGTAGTGGCGTTAACACTTTCTCACGATCATCGTTTAATTGATGGAATGCTTGGTGGTATGTTCCTGAAACATTTGAAAGAAAATTTAGAAATTTTTGATGCGGAAAGTTTATGAGTGTAATTAATCGTCATCAGAAAGCATTTAAAGAGGAAGTAGAAAAAACTAAAATTCCATTAGGAAAAAGACCTGATTGGTTGAAAGTAAAACTTCCGACAGGTGATAATTATTCAGATGTTCGCAACCTGATGCGCGAGAAAAAGCTGAACACAGTTTGCGAGGAAGCAAAATGTCCGAATATAGCCGAGTGCTGGAATCATCGCACTGCCACATTTATGATTCTTGGTGATACCTGCACACGAAGCTGCGGATTCTGTAATGTAAAACTTGGTATGCCGACAGAACTAGATCTCGATGAACCTCGAAGAGTAGTCGATGCAATTAAACAGCTCGATCTAAGACACGCAGTTATCACTTCCGTGAACAGAGATGAACTGGAAGACGGTGGTGCATTCATATTCAGAGAATGTGTGAGATTGGTCAGAGAAGAAAAACCCGATTGCACAGTTGAAATTTTAATTCCCGATTTCAAAGGTGATGAAAAAGCATTTGAAATTATAATGGATTATCCACCTGATATTCTCAACCATAATCTTGAAACTGTGAAAAGATTGTATCATGCAGTTCGTCCACAAGCAAAATATGAAAGAAGCCTTCATCTGATTAAATGGTTCAAGTCAAGAAGACTTAAAACTAAAAGTGGGATTATGGTTGGAATTGGTGAGACAACTGAAGAAGTTTTAGATTTAATGAAAGATTTGTACTCTCACGGCTGCGAGATTATGACCATCGGGCAATATCTTCAGCCAACAAAAGTCCATTTACCTGTTGATAGATTTGTCACACCTGAAGAATTCGGGATGTACAAAGTAGAAGGTTTGAAGATGGGATTTAAAGTAGTTGAGTCCTCGCCATTGGTACGTAGCTCCTACCACGCAGACCAGCACGCAAGAGATATTTTCTAAATAAATATAACAACACAACAAAAAACTAAGGAGGATCTATGTCAATCAAAAAAATCATTGCCGTACTGGGTGCAACCGGTGCGCAGGGCGGTGGATTAGTCCGTGCAATATTAGCTGATAAATCAGGGGAATTTTCTGTACGAGCATTAACTCGCGATGTAAATTCTGATAAAGCCAAAGCATTAGCTAAACTTGGTGCAGAAGTGGTTAATGCTGATATCGATAATTACGATAGTTTAAAATCTGCATTTGCCGGTGCATACGGAGTTTATGCCGTTACTTTTTTCTGGGAACATTTTTTGCCTGAAAAAGAAACTGCCGAGGCAAAGCAAATTGCCAAAGCAGCAAAAGAGGCAAACGTAAAGCATATTATATGGTCAACGTTTGAAGATACTCGCAAATGGATTCCGTTGAGTGACAACAGAATGCCTACTCTTCAGGGCAAATACAAAGTCCCGCATTTCGATGCTAAGGCCGAAGCGAATGAATATTTCACTGAACTAAACCTTCCAGTAACTTTTCTTTTAACTTCTTTTTACTGGGACAATTTTATTTACTTCGGTATGGGGCCAAAGAAGGGACCGGATGGCAAACTTGCTATTACAATTCCAATGGGTGATAAAAAACTTCCCGGTATAGTTGCTGAAGATATTGGTAAAGCTGCTTTCGGAATATTTAAAAGAGGAAATGATTTTATTGGAAAAACGGTTGGTGTCTCTGGTGGACATCTAACAGGTAAAATGATGGCTGATTCTTTTACTAAAGCTTTGGGGCAGGAGGTTGTATATAACGCAGTTCCTTTTGATGTATTCCGTAGCTTCGGTTTCCCTGGTGCTGACGATCTCGGAAATATGTTCCAATTTAAACACGACTTCGAAGATTATTACTGTGGTGCAAGAAGTGTTGAAGGTACCAAATCACTCAATCCTTCTCTAACAAGCCTTGATGAATGGCTGAAAGAAAATGCCAGCAAAATTCCTTTGGGATAAATACTCCTCAAAATAGAAAAATTGGTTATTCCAATAATAAAGCCGGGATGAAAGTCCTGGCTTTTTTTGTTGAACTTGATACTTTATTAAAGCAACTGTCCTACAAACTAGTCTGACTAAAAATTTTAGGTTGATTTACATTATCTGATTTATGATATTTCTAAGAGCTTAAAAAACTTTAACGAGGTTTTTAAGATTCCTGTAACAACATGATTGTCTAACTAACAATTCAATAGGAGTTCTTATGAAAACTGTATTTAAGATACTTATTACTTTTCTTACCTCATTATTACTTACCGGCTGTGATTTTTTTTCTGATACTGAAATATCCGAACCAAATAAAGTGATTGTAACTGCAAATGGAATACAATATACATTCAGTATTTCAACCAATACCTATTCGATAGAAGATACATTGCAGATTGTTTTTCTAGCCCGAAATATTTCGGTTAGAGGCAGAGAATTACGATTTAATAATATGCCTGAATTATGCTATCAGTTGCAAAGCAAGTTCGATAATTTTTCTATTTATTATCCTAATATAGTTTTGCCTGCAGGAATAACGCATTTTCTAAGACCCGGTGCAACAAAATCTTTTAATGCAATTAGTTTATTCAAAGACCATAACGGTGTCTTATTAGAAAAAGGTGATTATGTTTTAACAGCATTTCTTGGCAACAGTAACTCACCAAAATTAAAGCTGTTCATAAGTCTTTATTAAATCATAAGAAAAGATGGAGCTTTGTATGAATAGTATTTTAAAATTATCAATAGTTCTAATTCTCATACTATTACTTAATAGCTGTGATATTCTTGATAATGATACAGCTACTATTGAACCACTCGATAGTAAAATAAATTTCAAAGTAATAGAATCTTATGATGGGTATGAAACTGTCTCCGCCCCGGAGATTTTTATTGAAATGCAGACAGAAAAAATTTACGGCTGTTATAACTATGGTATTTCCACTTATTCAAGATTTGAGGATAGAAAAGTAATCGTTGACATTAGAGGAATATATAAGCCTGGTGTTTGTCTTACTGCTCTTGGTCCTGCAAATGCCAGAATAAAGCTTGGATATATTTCCGGTGTTTATGAAATAGAATTTAACGGGAATAATTTCAACGATAAATACAACCTGCTGATTTCAGATTCCTTAATCATACTTGATGGAAAAGAAACTGCAAATACTAATCCATCAGTGTATTTTATGTACCGGTATCCAAAAAATTCATTTGCATATTTGTGTGGTACACTTCTATCCGATTCATCCTTATGTTCAAAATTTATCGATACTTTACAAAGCGTGATAAGCATAACTGAATTTCATTTTTCTGATATTGCTGAAATACCCTATCCAAAATCAAGTCAAGGTCATTATTATGATGCCGATGCAAGATTCTTCTACTATCAGAATGAAAGCGATTTTGAAAAAATGCGAGAAGTTATGAAAAGCTTTAAGCAAACTTATTTCTCAAATAATTATGGAACAGGTTTAAGTATTATTAGCTGGATGAATAGAAAAATATATAGCTGGCTTCTGTGAGCATTGAATTGATATCAATATATTTAATATATTCTAAATAAGAATTGAGCATTCAGATGAAAATACTCCTTTTTACTTTTTTCTTTATTCTTTCATCTTTAACCTTCAGTCAATCACAATTCCAGCAATTCATTAACTATGTGAATTCACTAGGCGATCAAACAGCAAAGCAAACTGCTGTTGATAGCTTTATGACTTATGCAAGAACAATTGGAATTCCTTTTATTGAAGATTCAACTGCGAATTTTATTTATTTGGGTAATCCAAATTCGGTATCTGTTCCCGGTGATTTTAATGGATGGAATATGAATGTCTGGCCTATGACAAAACTT
>DATIJX010000005.1:0-49090 GCA_035478175.1 Ignavibacteriaceae bacterium | reverse complement strand
AGCCAGGCTTGCAACTACTGCAATTAAAATTATTCCTCTTATCTTTTTCATTTTGTTCCTCTTGTAATTTTTATAAGGGTTATACATTTAGTTTATTATTTTCGATTGAAAGTTTTTGATTGATGCTTTCAACATCTTGATATACTGCTTGTACTGTATGGTCTTTATGTTTGTTATTGAGAGCTAGAAAAGCAGTAATTCTTATTTCTGCCGGTGTTTTTTCATCAAGAGCTATTCTTTTCAGAACTATCAAGTTACCACCTGTGGACTCCAGCATTCTATTTATTTTAGTACGTGTCATATTGTCCTAGTCAATTTCATTCAAAAAGTATTTATTTAGATGGAAGAGAAATAACTAAAGGCGGGATTAAACCGCCCCTAATTTTCCCACCCAATATTTTACTTAATTAAACCAGTATCTTATTCCTAAACCACCGCCAACTCCAAAGTCAGTTTCGGGTGATAAATCAAGAATAGGTACGAGCTCCAGAAAAACATCTATCGGTGCATCAGCAAATAAATAATTTATACCTATCGGAATTCTTATACCAAAACTGGGATCATCAGCCAGAACAACCCTACCGCCAATTCCAATATACAGTGGAAATTTACCTGAAGAGACCGGCATTAAATTAAAGAAGTGCCATACGTAATCAGCCTGGAAAAGTATACTGCCGTCATTATGAAAATCATTATGATGATACTCTCTGAATGACCAGGCCAGTGCGAAATCAAATGCATTGTCGCTGCTTGTCCAAAGTTTTGCACTCAGACCGGTTGGTTCTCCTAAAATAATTCCCAGTCCAAATCCATGGTCCTGTGCTGTAATTGGATTTGCTAAGATTATCATCAAACCTAAAACCATAGTGAATAATATATTTTTTTTCATAACTGTAACTCCTTTTATTGTTTTCAAAATTTATCTAATACTTAAGTTGATCGTTCCTAAATTCGTATTCTGTTGTGCAACAACGATTACGTTAGTAATGGTTGTATCGTTATAAGCCGGGTTTGCTGAGAACACTTCTACTCTGTAAGTCTGTTGAAGTAAGGCCATCAACATGAATGACCCGGTGATCGGTTCTGCAATTGTAAGTGCTGTATCTGTTCCGCTTATCGCATAAACTAATCCTGCTGCACTTACCGGATGTATTATCCCCGAAATGGATCCTGAGGTTACAACTGGCGTCACTCTGATAACAGGTTTCAGCTTATACTGTCCGTTTCCAGTTACTATTATTGAACGCTCAGCATCAAAATCAAGCAATAGTTCGTAAAGAAGTCCATCCTGTATAACAAAGGAGTGATTAAGTTTAAGACCTGATTGTTCTCCACTTGGAATTTCAAGAGGATATGTAACTCCATCAACAACTACGTTACTTCCTGTGCCTATTATTAATCTAATCTGAGTATAACGTCCTGCATCAAGCGGGTGATCACCAAGAACAACGCTTGCGCCGTTCCTTAATAAAAGCAGATCATAAGTGGCTGTAGTATTGTTTATTACAATCCAGCCGTCGTTTGAACCAGCATCTGCTTTATGCACTTCAACTCTTATAACAACTATGTTTACCTCGTCATAGCCTGCGGGGGAATCAACCATTGTTATTTTTAATTGTCCCTGCCCGGTTTCAGGCGAAGTTGAATCAGAACAGCTAAAAATGAATAATGCTGCTGTAAAAAAACTTAAAAGGACTGTTATATGAATTATTTTCTGTCTTATAGTTCTCATTGCCAAATACTCCTCTTTTAATAAATTAAATAAAATTGTTAAATGTGTTTATCGCTTTTACATATACGCTTATGTCAGGGATTTCTATTAAACACACAATAAGCTACAAGAAGAAGTCTGGCTAAACAATCAGGCAAAGGGTTGAAAAAGGGACTAGGTCTTTTGGTTGGAAACAACTCGTATTTAGGATTAAAGTACCCGATGTCCACTGATAACTCTTAGCAATATCATTATTATTGCAATAACAAGTAAAATGTGAATAACACCCCCCATTGTGGTAGATGTGAGGAATCCGAGCAACCATAGGGCTATTAGAATTACCGCGATTATAAATAATATAACAGGCATCTTTTCCTCTTGAAAAAATATTACCGACTTTTTAAACAATCTCGATCCCCCGGACTTTCGGGGATCGGGACAATTACTTGCTCAAAGATCAAGTCATTTGATACTATTTAATTAGAATCATTTTCCTTGTTGCATTAAACTCTCCGCTCCGAAGCGAATAATAGTACAAACCACTCGGCAACCCGATGTCTGCACTATTGAAGTTCACCGTGTATTTACCGGCGGACTGGTTTTCATTAACCAGGGTTGATACTTCCTGTCCAATAGTATTAAATATTTTCAGCGAAACAAATCCATCTGATGGAATAAAATATTCCACTGTGGTTGATGGATTGAATGGATTCGGATAGTTCTGCGAGAGAAAGAACTCCTGAGGTGTAAATTCTGTTTCTACTCCGGTAGTTCCTGCGGGTTTAGTGACGGCATTTGCATCTAACGTCACTGCAGTTTGTGCCAGGAGTATTCCGTTCATTGAGGCTCCTGTCCCCAAAGAGATTGATGTTTGAGCTAATATTATTCCCTCAAAATGTGCAGTTGTTCCAATCGCAACACTACCGAAGGATTGCCAAAATATATTTTTCGACTGTGCCCCACCGGTTAGGATAACACTCTTATTACTTGCCATTATAATTCCACCGGCTATTTGGAATATCCAAACGTCATTTGAGTTACCATTAAGTGTTACATCGTCTGTTATCAGTACATCAGTACCCCACTTATATAGTCCGGGTACAAGAGTTAAACCGCCAATTTCTCCGGCACCGAGCTCAGTAAAATCTGGATTTGTTCTTCCGGCCGCATTGGCGTAAGCGGTTTCCATATCGCCAACTGCTGTGGTAAGGTTGACTGGAGTGGGATCCGCAAAGTCAGCTGCATATACCTTTCCGGTCACTTGTGTTGATGTCGCAAAAACACCCGAAGGATCAAGTATTAAAGAGAAGCCGGTTATGGCAGTTTGATCAATTGGACTCACTCCCATATCTCCTACAATTGCTGATGAAGGTACAGTTGATATTCCTGATTTTGCCAGGATTGCATAATTACCAGATGTTCCCAGATTTACAGGCAACTGCTGAGAATAAGTTATTCCTGAAATAAACAGAGCAATCATCAGCATTGTTAAAAATCGGATGACGAAAAACTTTTTAGTCATTAGGGCTACGGCTTGATTGCGTAGCAAATTTTTACATCGTCTGGAAACCACTCTTTGATTTGTAGTTATGGTTTTCATAAGATTCACCTATTGTTAATAAAATTATCTTTGACCTCTAGACGGTCCTTTACTTAAATGTACATTACGTAGAAAATTAAGACTGCTCAATCGGGCAAAGGGATGAAAAAGGGATTAAGCCTAGTGGTCTAGAATAACTTTTTTTCGCAGATAGTAAAGCATTACTTGATAGTTTTAAAATAAAAAGGGTGTCCGCAGACACCCTTTAATCCGATTAAGGTCAAATTATTTAATTCGTTTGAACTCAATTCGTCGATTCAGTCTCATGTTATCTTCTGTATCATTTGCAACCCGCGGATGTTCTTCTCCATAACCAACCGCAGTAATTCTTTCAGAAGGAATTCCTTTTGCAACGAGCCATGCTTTAACAGCATTCGCTCTTCGCTCAGATAGCTTCTGGTTATATGCATTGCTACCTACATTATCGGTATGACCACTTATTTCAACTATAATATCTTTGTGTACCTGTAATGTCTTAAGAGCACCCATCAGAACTTGATCCGATTCAGGACTGATATCAGATTTATTGAACGCAAATGTAATGCCTTCAAGAACGATAGGAACATCTATTTGTATTATATCATCCTTAGGATCAAGTGGATCGGTTCCGCGTGTAACTTCAACGCCATCACCAACCGAACCACCATCAGTATCAACTGTCAGAGGATCGGTTTTGTGTGTCATAACTTCTGCATAATCAGTTAAACCATCACCATCGGTATCTGTTTTTAACGGATCGGTTTTAAATAGTTTTGTCTCAGCCGGTTTTCCAACTATTTTCAACTCAACGTTTACTCCTAAGACTTCCTGACCGTCTGATAAACCATCACCATCGGTATCTGCTTTTAACGGATCGGTTTTGTATTTAAGGACTTCATCGCCATCTGATAAACCATCACCATCGGTATCTGCTTTTAGCGGATCAGTTTTGTATTTCAATACTTCGTCACCGTCAGATAAGCCGTCGCCATCAGTATCAGCTTTAAGAGGATCTGTTCTGTATTTGTGTACTTCATCGCCATCGGACAAACCATCACCATCGGTATCTGGATTTAGCGGATCAGTTGTGTACTTAAATACTTCTTCGCCGTCCAATAATCCGTCTCCATCGGTATCTGGATTATTTGGATCTGTACCGAATTTCTCTTCATCACATTTTCCAAGCCCGTCCATATCTTTGTCAGCATCACAGTTTTCACCCACAAAAGTTAAACCAAGCGATACATTATAATATGCATCCCCGGCTTCTGCATCTGCGCCTTTATAAGCATCAAGATCATATGAAGTAGTAATAGCTCCACCGATTGAAAAATCAAGCAGAACAATATCTGAAAGTGCAATTTCAGTACCTATGCCGGCTGGAAAATATGCAACCCAGCTATTCTCAATTGATGATGAATTTGGTTCAAGTTCGGGACTGGGCCTGTATTTAATATTGAAGTTCAATGCTCCACCGCCAATGTATGCATAAGGATTCCATCCCCTTACTTCGAACGGAGTTACCTGGAATCTAATGCTTAAAGGAATTATTGTGGATTCATATTCACCATAATTGACATTGGGGTCATCAAAATATGCTTTGCCTGCATATTTACCGAAACCAGCGTTTAGTGATAATTCCAATGCATCTGTTAATTCAAAAGCAAAGAATCCCTCTGCAAGCCAGGAAGATTTCCACCAATCGAATGAAGTGTTATTATCGCCGTTGAATCCAAAATTTGCGAATTCATTTTGTGGAAATAACAAACCTCCACGGAAACCAAACTTGGTTCCCCAATCATTAAACTGTGCATAGTTAGGTTGGCTCATTGCAACCAAACCAAGTAATACGAGCGAGTAAATTAGTTTTTTCATTTTTTTCCTCTTTTTATAGTTAATGAATTTTCGTACAAGATATTCCCTTTATTATTAAACGAGCTTGTGTCAGGGATTTCTATTAAATCAAACTTTATTAAACACACAACAAGCTATTAGAATGTTCTTGGCAAAGCAATCGGGCAAAGGGATGAAAAAAGGCTTAACTCTATTGGTTGAGAAAGCTCATTCGCTGAATCAAGTTTCACGATTAACATTAATTACCCTGACCAATACGAACATGATTGCGTCCGCTAATTACCCTGGCCAGAACCAACATAATTGCGCTTAGTATAAAGCCACCCATGGTGAAAGATGTCAGGAATCCAAGTAACCAAAAAGCAGCCAAAACAATTGCGTTTAAAAAGTACATAGCAAATACCCTTTTTGACTTATTTCAATTAATTATTTCAATAAGAATCTATGAAGAGAAGCGAGGGTAATCAATCAGGCAAAGGAATGAAAAAGGGGCTACAACTTTAGAGTGAGATGACTGCTTTTCAATATAACGAGATAAATTATATCAACGGAGTAAAGATTATATTCAAGCAGGGGTTTTTCGATTTCACAGATGAATAATATTGTCGTAGATTTTATTCATCGGGCACTTTCGTCCAGGCTCCAATTAGCAACACAACTATAAGGATAGTAACAAGTGTTATGAACATAGTAAGATTCCTTCAGTTTAGATTTCTTTGTTTAATTTACAAGTTAAGGTAAGAAGAGAAAGAAGTTTATTTAATCGGGCAAAGGGATGAAAAATGGTCTACACCCTTCGGACTAAGAAAAGATATTTACTCCTCCAATAGTGAAGTGGTATACGAAGAAGATTTCTGAGATTCAGATAGGTAGGCATATTTTGCAATCTGAACGCGAGTACTAAGAGATAATTTTGCGAGGATGTTATGGACGTGGCTTTTTACTGTATATTTTGAAAGTATAAGCTCTTGTGCAATTTCCTTATTGGTCAAACCCTCGGCGATCAAGTCCATTACCTCCAGCTCACGTTTAGTCATACGAGCTGATTTATCTACGATAGAAGAATTGGATCCGCTAATAGCATTTTTAACTAACTGTGAAAAAAGTGAACCGGTTAAGGGAGGTGGTAAAACCTTAAGCCCACGATTGACTTTTAATATCGTTTTTACAAATCGGGCAGTATCCGCATCTTTAAGTATAAATCCCACTACTCCAGTTTCTATATATTCAGAAACAGTTGATTGAGTAGGTATGAGCCCCATCATTATTATTTGAATTTGCTTCAATTGTTCCCTGATAAGCTTTACAAGCTCCAGACTGTTTTGATTCACCAATATCAAATCAATCAGTAAAATATCTGGCTTGAGATCGCCAATCGACTGCACTATGTTTTCACCGCTGCAGATATTACCAACAACATGCATATCAGTCCGCTTTTTGAACATTGATGCAATGCTCTCACGCAGAATTCTATTATCTTCAACAATTAGTAGCCGAATTTTATTCATCTCTCTCCTCTTATTCTAAAAGAAAATAAATATTTGAGAAAGTCTTAATTCTCATTGAACTATTTTGTATTCTTTATGATTGCCGGTTAATTAGAAAATAAATGTTATGTCTTTTTAGATTGACCTCCTTGTGAAATTGGTTTTGGTAAAGTAAATACAAATTTTGAGCCTTTTCCACGCTCAGTTTCAACCCATATTCTTCCATCGTTTCTTTCAACAAATTCCTTGCAAAGAGGTAACCCAAGCCCGGTTCCACCCTCGCCTGCAGTTCCGTTCGTTGAAAACAGCTTGTTGAAGCTGAATAAACCGGGAATTAGCTTTGTCGGAATTCCCTTGCCTGTATCCTCAACAGACACTTCAATCAAATTGCTTTTCTCAATGGATGAAATAACTATCCGTCCTTCATTCTCGGTAAATTTGATAGCATTGAATAAAAGGTTCTGAATAACAGAGCGAAGCATAACACTATCTGCATAAACGAAAGTTCCGTTCTCGATATTATTGAATACAGAAATGTTTTTTTCCTTAGCAATCTGATTTGATATTCCAATTATTTTATTTGCCAGATCATAGAGGTTAACATTTTCCGGGTTATGCTCAAGCATGTTCCTTTGTATCATTGACCATTGGAGCAGATTATCCAGGAGACCATATATGTTTCTCAAATCATCATTTAACCCTTTGCTGAATATCACTATCTCTTCATTCGATAGCGTGTCAATTTCCGTAGCAAGTATTTCTGAAAAACCCAGCAATGACTGGAAAGGGCTTCTTAAGTCATGTGCAATGATTGAAAAAAATTTATCTTTGGCTAAATGAAGTACTTGAAGTTCTTCGTTGGTTTTTTTTAAAGAATCCTCTACTCTCTTGTATCCCGTCAAATCTAATAAGGCAACCTGGCATTTTTTTTCTGATTCCAGTGTGTCCACTAACTCCAGGCCTTCCAGCAGAACATGAAACTGACGTTTATCTTTATTTATAATGCTTAATTCGCAGGAGTGTTTTGTTGAAGAATTAAAGACTGCCTTAATAAAAGAATTAAAATTAACTTTTTCATCTATAGGTATAAAAGTATCAAAACGTTTACCTATTAATTTTTTTCGATCAATCTTAAACATTTTACTGGCACTTAAATTTGATTCCTTAATTATGCCCTCCGGGTCAAGAGTAAAGTAAGGCGTTGGTGAAAAATCAAAGAGGCTAACGTATTTATTTCTCGACACCTCCAGCTCTTCGTGCGCAATTCTAAGCTCTTCATTTTGATGTTCCAACTCTACCTGGTGAACCTGAAGCAGATATACCAGTCTTTGAGTATCATCAAACTGTTTAACTTTGGGCTTTTTTGCTTTGGGTTCAGTTTTTTTCTTCATTTTTTTCTCACTGTCCTTTTTCAAGTTTTTCGTTTTTGTTTTACCTGTTTTACTTTTAACTGTTTTCATTTTTTATACCTTTTTATTCTCATTAAGATTGGATTGCCAGAAGAATGAGTTTAGATTCTGTATCTCCCTGAAATATCTCGCGGGCATTTAATAATAATTTTTTTTTGCCGCCTTTTTTAAAATTATATACAACTTCAAAATCCTCAAAAAAGGTAGATGCTGGAATTATCTCCTCAAGTAGTTTCCTCAGTTCAGGTATATCCCAATTATTATCTTCAAGATTATATAATAACTTACCCACTGTTTTTTCGCTGGTAGTGTCAAACACTTTATAAAAGGCTCTGTTAGCTGAAAGTACTTTTAATTTATCATCAAGAATAAGAAGTGAATCACGCAGCGTCTCAACAATATTATTAGAAAAATCACGTGCAATCTGGATCTCCTGGTTCAACTTGGTAATCTCGTCGTAAGCAATTTTTAAATTTGTGATATTGGTAAACGTAATCACAATACCATCTATAAGATTGCTATGTGTTCGGTAAGGTAATATCCGCAATTGATACCATAGATCATCTTTGGTTTGCACCTCAATTTCCTTAAAGGCAAGAGTTCTTAAAACTTCTTTTGCGTCATCAATGAACTTGTCATATTTAAGATTTGTAGCAATATGATTTATCGGTCTGCCAATGTCTGAATTAATAACATTTATAACCTTTGTAGTATTAAAGGTAAATCTTTTAATCTTTAGATCATTATCCAGAAAGATGGTTGGTATATCAATGCCATCCAGAAGATTTTTCATATCATTATTGATAATTGATAACTCATCATTTTTGTTTTGAAGTTCAGTGTTTACTGTAATCAGTTCCTCATTCAACGATTGTAATTCCTCCTTGGAGGTTTCTAATTCTTCATTTGAACTTTGCATTTCTTCATTTGTTGACTGCATCTCTTCGTTTGTTGATTTAAGCTCCTCATTAGTAGTTTCCAGTTCCTCAACGATTGTTCGTAAATTTTCTTTAGAAGCCTTTATCTCTCGCTCAAGTTGTCTTATAATTTTTTCAGATTTTTTGTCATAGTGGATTTTTTTTGAATGAATTACTTTTTTCTGTGGTGCCATATCCTCAAAAATGAGCAGCAATGAACCCATCATAGATGCTGGTTCTTTCACTGGTTTAACAGTAAGTTTTATTAACTGAAACTTCCCATTGGTTTTTACTCTAATACCTTCAGCAGATAAAATTTTATTACTTGATTTTACTTTTCTAATCATTGCAGTAAGCTCTTGCTGTAATCCTTCACGAGCCATTTCAAAAATGCTCATCTTTGCTTCGCCGTCAGAAAGCTCAAGGTATTTGCCGGTTTTACCATGTATATAAAGTATATCACCATTTTCGGATACTAACACACAGTTTGGCGAGTAGCTTTGCAGAATTATTTTTTCTGCTAATTGAGCAATGTTTTTTACTTCATTCATTTTTATTCCAGTTTCATAAGGTTTTCCAATTGCCCGTAACACCGGGAATTCAATAAATTGTTGTGCCGAGTAGATAGATTCCCGGCTTCTGTAAAATTTCCATTTTTTATCTAATATCGAAAACAGATCAACAAACCCGCTGATAGTTTCTGATGAACCGAGAAAAAGTATTCCTTTTGGCAAAAGACTATAATGAAAAAGCGGAATTATTTTTCTCTGTAATTCGGAATTAAAATAAATCAGAAGATTACGGCAGGAAATGAGATCGAGTTTGGTAAACGGTGGATCTTTTATTACACTCTGCGGTGCAAAGACCAGCATTTCTCTTATTTCTTTTTTAACATGAAATTGATTTGCTGAGGAAATAAAGAATTTTTTTAACCGCTCTTTACTAACATCTTGTTTAATTCCTGTATATGTGCCGATACGGGCTATATCAATTGCGTTTTTGTCAATATCTGTAGCAAATATTTGCACATTGAAATATTTTCTGGCTTCGTTCATACACTCACGCAATATAATTGCGACTGAGTAAGCTTCTTCGCCGGTAGAGCATCCGGGCACCCAAATTCTAATCTTGCTGTTCTCGGGTTTTGTTTTTACTAAATCTGCCAATAACTCTTTTAATTTCTCGAAGGAATCAGGATCTCTGAAAAAATTTGTTACGCCGATTAAAAGTTCTTTAAATAGATTTTCAATTTCTCCGGGGTTTTCCTGAAGAAGCCGGATGTAATTTGGCAAACTATCCAGTTGAGCAATATTCATTCTTCTTTCTACCCGCCGGTAGAGAGTGTTTTGTTTGTAAAGTGAAAAGTCGTGGCCGGTGTGCGTTCTTAACAATATGAATATTTTTTGAAATGCATCGGGAATTTTACCATCAGTAAGTGCAGTATCTAATAAAACGCCTTTAACCTTTTTATTGATAAAATTAATTAATTGAGCCGGCATCTCTTCAGGCGGAAGAATGTAATCGACTAATCCTGTTTTAATTGCGCTGCTTGGCATGCCATCAAATTTTGCTGACTTTGGCTCCTGAGCCATTACCATTCCCAATTCACTTTTGATTGATTTTAAGCCTGCGGTTCCGTCAGATGCCATTCCAGAAAGAATAATACAAATAGCTTTTTCACCTAAGTCTGCAGAAAGAGATTTGAAGAAAAAATCAATTGGAAGCCTGAATCCATGTGCCTCCGGAGGTTCAATTAACTGGATTGTACCAAGCAATATTGCTAAATCCCGGTTAGCCGGTGCAACATAAACCTTGTTAGGCTCAACCCTCATTCCGTCTTGCGCCTGAAATATTTTCATCCTGGTAGATTTTTGAATTAGTTCAGGCATAATACTCACGTGATTAGGATCTAAATGAGAAACTACAATAAAAGCCATCCCGGAATTGTCGGTCATTTCTCCAAAAAATTTTTCAAGAGCATCTAAGCCGCCTGCTGATGATCCGATACCTACCACATAGAATGAATTATCCGCTGATGATATATCGGCAACTTTTTTTTGTTTTTTTGTTGGCAATCGTTTTGGAATTGTCTTTTTATTCATAGTTCTCTTGATAGTCAAAGCAAGATGCTTACTAAATTTTTATTTTAAATGATTTTTAAAACCTAATTCCATTTTTATTAATCTAATAATTTAATGTTCTATAATCAATCTTAATATTATTTTCAATCGATTAATAAACATCATAATGAATGTAGGGTACTAATTGATTATCCTTATAACAGCATTTATCGACTGCTGAATAATATTATGTTTTTGTTAATATCTAATTCTCCCATATAACTGATTTAGTTTTTAGAAAATGCTCAATCATTAATTCTAATCTTTCCAGCATTCCCATCCTGAATGGTTCTGCCTGGATTTTGACCTTCCGAAAAGTGCTGGTCTGTAAAATACATTTACTCCTCTGTTCATCGTTGGCAGTACGTATTCAGGAATGTCCGCACAATCACAGTGCTCAAGCGCTGCAAGAAATGATTTTTTCTTTTCATTTAAAGTGTTCAATGTGTTTTCATAGATAGGATAGACAGAGTGCAAGTATTCTTGAACACTTTCAACATCGTACACTGCAACACTAACCGCAGTTTGAATATCCCATATCAGCCGGTCAAATGATTGGCGAGCGAATCTATCTGCAAAAGCTGGTACATCGCCGTCCTGCAAACCCAGGTCCAGGCTTTCCAGAGAACTGAGATCGAAGTATGATAAATGAAGATTGCCGGGAGAAGCTATTATTGTTCGTGCATAAGGTCCAAGTGTAACAATAGTATAAGGTGTACCACCAAAACAAGTTGAGAGTACCAGAAGATCGAATTTTGTGAATTCACTTGTGAAGCCTTCAATTCCGCTCGCAAAATCATGAACAGTGAACGTTCGGTCCGGATACGATGCATCGTAGCCAGCACCAGCGAACTCGGGAATTTCGTGACCAAAGTAAAGGAACATATTCACTCTCTCCGGTTGAGTCTCAGCACGGAAACTATTATAGAACTTCACTTCATTATCCAAATTTGATTCCTCCTGATCGCGCCAATATAATTCATTCGCGATAAGCTGTCCTTTCTTGTAGTAATAGAATTCTCCATCCCGAAGTGGGAAAAAGAACAGGAAGTTACTCCTGGGTTTTTGGTGAAAGATGAACACCTCGGCTAATGGATTTTTCCCGGCAACTCTTTTTGCACTTGCAAGAGCTTCCTCATCTGCAATGTATTTATTACCAGCGGTATCGTGATAAAGATAGTCGCCATCACCATGGATGATAAATAAAATTGAGTATCGCACTGCAAGTGTATCATTCTCAACTCTGTGAAATTCATGTTGAACTGGTATGCCTGCACTGCAAGAAGATAGAAACATAATCAGCACAGCACAACCAACAGATAAGAAAATCCTCTGGCACAGGGCGCTCCTAACCAATCGGCTATGCGAGTTTCGCATGTCAAAAGTCACCATATTCTCTCATAAAAAAACTATTATAGTAAAAGCACCACCAGGAGGATAATCAGAATCAGTGCTACAACACTAATGGTTATTGTACTGTCCGCCTGCTCCATATCCTGTACGACGTAATTAGCGAAGGCGTTGAGTTGTGCATCCGATACGCGCTCAAAGCCATTGCTGCCTTCAAGCTCATTTTGTTTCTCTTGCAAAGCAGCTTTGTACTCTTCAATTCCGGCATAATCACTTTCCGAAATCAACTCTGAGCTTAGAACATTATCCAAGACCTTTGACATACTGTTAAATGCTTCGTTGAGAATTTCCCGCTTCTCGTCAGCATTTTCCGTTGCCTTCACTTTGTCCGCCGTCTTGCTAAAATATTGTTTAAGCTCGCCTTTTGCATCCGCATTTACCGGAATAGCCAGCACAAACATCATGAAGATAGATAGAAAAGCTATTAGTGCTTTCATTTGTAACTCCTTTCAGAAATTGATTGATTCTGTTATAATCAAAATGGTTTTTGATTAAACCATTTGTTCGTATCGCTCAAGCTCCCACTTGAATCGAGACATTTCGCCATATGATTCTCTTTTATAACCACCTGCCAGTTGAAAAGGTATTAATACCTCAACTAACCGATTTGAAACTATTTAATTCCTTGTCACAAAAAAATAGACCAAAGGGATGAAAAGGGGTCTAAGTCCTTAGTTTGACTTATTGTTAGAGTACTGCTTCATAACTGTTCTTATTCAGCATTGTAGTTTTCTTAGAATAGAGTATTGGTATAAAATAAATGTTCCTCATCGTAAGATGAGGAACATTAAAAGAACTTATTATATGTTACTGCCAGGAATACTTAAACATTAAAACCGGTTATCTTGCAAAGCGGTATTATAGTACCATTGAACTTCAACCCAAGAAGGATCACCTGGATTGCCACCGCCCCAGTTTACTATTTTAAGCTTGGAGTAATGACCATCATGATCGTAAAGAAATACATAATTGTTTTCCCGGTCACCTATACCGGTAGTCCAGGTACCAATAGTTCTTAAAGGGGAATCTACTTCGTCAAAAAGATTGGTTCCGGAACTGACAAAGAAGTCTGTTTCTCTTATGAGAGTACCATAAAGATCAGCACTCTGAACAAGGTATCCTGCACTGGAATAATAAATATCCACAAGGTTCGCCTCTGGAGAAGAAACTCCATGAGCTAATCCTGTAGAAAGATCCAATCCGCTTGGTTGGCTTGTGCTCGTTCCGGAGGTTTCATAAATTTTTACCGGACCATATAATGTTATCATAATATTCGAAACAAGAACTACCGGCCCGACAACACTCGTCTGACCTCCCGTAACACTTACAGTGAAAGTAGTATCTCTATAGTCTTGCAGCTTGAGGGTTATACTTCGCGTACCCTGATCAACATCATTGATGGTATCGGGAGTTGTTTTAAAAGTGTTCGAACCATCTATCCATATCTCGGCATCAGCCGGGCTTGATGTTAGATAAATTTTACCTGTCGGAGTTGGAGTAAACGGGTCATCCGAGTCGCAGGATGTTATCAACATCATTAAAGGGATAATAAGTAAGAAAATTAGTTTTTTCATTGTTGGCTTCCTTTATTTTTTGTTTAGATTAAATGAATATTTTGAACCGTCCTGATCCATTGTAAAAGTTCCGGAAAAGTTATCCGCTTCTTTTGATAAACTTCCGTTGTATACTCCCTGATAACGGCTATGCAATTGATCTGTCATTGACATTGTAAGAGTTGTGGGACTGAAAGCACCTTTTACTTCCTGGTTAATAACCTGCCTGTAACTAATGGTTATTTTTCCGGAGAAGCTGCTGTCAGTCTGGTCGGTTATATCCAGAACTGCTGTCTTTCCGTCAAATACCCCGGTCCATTTACCGGTTATATCAGGTATTTTTGTTTCTATAGTTGAATTATCCTTATTGCCATTTTCTTCTGTCTTCTTATCACAGCCGAAATAAACCGCTACCGTAAGAATCAGCAATACAGTAAAAATCCACTTAAATGAATTATTTTTTTTCATGTGTTTATCCTTTTTGTTGATTATAAAATTGTAATACCACAATAAAATTTCTTATTGAAATGTTCCTTTTTATTTACATGAGAGAATACGATGATTTAGGTAATAGTATCAATCGGACAAAGGGATGAAAAAGGAGCTACATCTATTGGATTATTATTGAAGATGAAAAACTAAATCAAAGTCGTTTGCTTAAATTAATTCTGATTTATGCGCTTATATCTTGATTTGTTCAATAAAGAATATTCAAGCTAAGGTTATTCAAACAGCAGTTTTATGATCACGAAAATAATCTGTCTAACTCTCTTCTTTCCCTGATCAATTTAATCAGAGTTCTAATAAATTTATAAAGAATGAATAGTATAACTACGCTAAATAAAAATTGAATGAAATTCATAATGTATTTCTAACTTAAAAATGAATTAGCAACGATCTTACCATCTAACTCAAATCTTAAATTTTTTCCTCTCCTTAATTAATCTCTCTTTGACTTTCTTTTTAGTTAGTCCTTTAATAGGAAAATAATATGTTGAGTGTGTTTGCAGATCCGTTGCGAGTGCAAATTTATCCGCCCCATTAACTTTTTGTATACCATCAAACTTAGCTCCCCCTTTTTCAATTATAGATGCTCTGAACATTGGAAGCTTCCTTTTTATTTATACTTGATATAAAGATATGAATAGAAATAAAAAAATAAATCGGCCTAAGGGATGAAAGATGGGCTACATCCTTTGGGTGAATAGCGACGAGATTGGAAATTAGTCGATAAATAATGAAGTTGTCTCTATTACTGTTTAATTAGATTCAGAGAGTTTAATCATAATGTGACTTTAGAGATAAGTTAATTCTTGAAGGCGGAAAATAGTTCAAGAATCCTTCATTCAACAGCCTGGTGATGACCGTATTGTAGAATTCAGAAATACAGGATCAAAATATTTGAGGATGGATTTGAATAAATTAAAAACCCCAATAGCTATCTATCGGGGTTTATTATACATCTGTTCTATAAAATTATTTCTTTTCTTCCGGGATATCATGTTTGATTTTATCCCAGGCTTCTTTTATGTCCATCTCTACGAAGGTCGGGCTTTCACTATTATGACAGCTCACGCAAAAATCTTCAAGTTTTTCGTGCACAATTAACCCTTTTTCGATTGCTAAATTTTTATCCTTCATTATTTTCATATCTTTATAAGCTGATCCGGCTCCATGGCAAGTCTCACATTGCACACCATCTTCAATTTTAAATTTCTCACCTAACAATGTTGCATCCAGATTATAGCCGGTTACATGACATTTTAAACATTCCCAGGTTTCAGCTGCGGGTTCTTTAAAACCTTTTTCCTTAGCAATTTGATTTGCTGTATCAGTTTTCAAGGTTTCAAATGCTTTCGCGTGAGCACTGTTTTTCCAGATTGAAAGCTGACTGCCTTGTTTCTCAGATTTATGACACATACTGCAGGCTTCGACACCTATATAGGTATTGCCGCTTTGAGATATTATTGATGCGAATGGTAAAAGTAGAATAGTAAAAAAACAATAAAATGAATGTCTCATAAAACCTCCAAGTAGAAATGATGAATCAGGATTGTATTTAATTTAAATTGTAAATACATAATTACTAAGTTCAATTTTTATACAACAGGAAAAGCAAGTTTAAGATTGACTTTGTACTGCTTTATCTTGCCGTCTTCCACACTTGCCAAATGTTTTATTACTTCAAATCCAGTTATCCCCTTTACAGTTTTTGAGGCTTTCTTCAATGCCTGCACAATTGCATCATCAAATCCTTTTGAGGAGATACCAATGATTTCAATAATTTTTACTGCGCCTTCACTAATATGTTTACTCATAACTACTCCTTTTTTTTGTGAAAAAAATTATTTATAAATAACTGTTTTACTTTACACTAAAATTAAAAATGTCATTTCTAAAACTTATCGGATAATTGTTTCTCTGTAACACTCCTATTCGAATAAGATGCAAACTTTTCTATATTAAATATTTCCAATACGCCTTTCAATTCTTGAAAGTACTGTTCCTTTCTTCGCTCTGAGCACGTGCAAGGATTACATTCACAATGAGATAACTTCTTTTTGAGTAGTTCATCTATTCGTTTATTTAGTAATAAAGTATTTTCCATAGTCATTCCCTTTTCACAAGAATTAATTATCGTTTGGATTATTCAACATGCGTCGGTGTCCAGAAACCATAATCATAATAGTTGCAATTACTGGAAGAGTGTACATAACTGCCCCTATATCATGTGCTACAATTAGCCCAATTAACCAGAATATAATTATTCCAAATACGATTTTGACAAGCATACGAATGCACAATTAAGTTTAATGAAAAACTATGAAGAGAATTGAAGTGACTCAATCGGGCAAAGGTATGAAAAATGGGCTAATTCTTTTGGGTGGTATAAAGAACTAAAATTTTATGTTGATTTAGAAGAAAGACCCAATTGATGTGGAGTTTATAATTTTATTAAAGTTCAAACTTCCGTTATAATTTTTGCCAAAAACCCGTATCCGATATTAAATCCTGCACACCAATAATTACGAATTGAATTCCTATGCAGATCAGGAGAAAACCCATTATTCTCGAAAGACTATCAACCCCGTTTACACCAAGTATCCGGCTTACAAAACCAGCACTACGAAGAACTAACCAGGAGATTATTGCGGTAACAACAATTGCAAGAATTACACCCGCAAAAGCAAAAACTTTATCGTAACCATGGCGTCCATCAATCGATGATGAAATTGTAATAACAGTTGCAATAGCGCCCGGCCCTGCTAAGCTTGGCATTGCAAGCGGACTGAATGAGATGTTACTTTTTTTAATCGCCTCTTGCTTTTCAGCTTGAGTAATCTTTGCTTCACCCGGAAACAACATTTTAAATCCAAGAAAACCAATTACCATTCCTCCCGCTATGCGGATTCCGGGAATAGAGATTCCAAAGAAAATCATGATAAAATGTCCCGCCAGCAGAAAAACCACTAAGATACCCGTCATATAAATGCAAGCCATAATAATCTGGCGATTTAGATCCTTTTTAGTCAGATGTTCGCTTATACCAAGTAAAAGTATTGCAGTGCTAACCGGATTGATAATGGGAAGAAGCGTTACAAGTGTAACTAAAACTGATGAGAGAAAAGCAGTTATATCATTCATAAGACATTATTGATTATCGCCTGATAAAAAATATTCATAACAAACTCCCGATGACAATAAACCCGGAGATGATGATCAAAATACCGGCAATTTTGTTTACCCATTTCAGGCCAACTAAATCCAGTTTCTTTCTGAAAAGTATAGTACCGGAAGTAAGTAAGAAAAACCATAAACATGCACCGATAAAAACTCCGGCAACCAGAACTACTGCTGAAAAAAAACTGAGCCCATCTCCTAAACCGAGCGCTGCAAAAACTGCTATAAAAGCAAAAATGGTTAAGGGATTGGTAAGTGTTAAAACAACGACAGTAAAATATGATCTTAACCTTCCGCTGCCACTGATCTTAAGCTTCTGATCTTTTGGTTGCGCTCGAAAAGTTTTTATACCCAGGAAAAGAAGAAGCGCTCCTCCAACTATTCGTATCCAAATTCGTTGGTTCGAAAGTGTATCTGAGATGACTGTAATTCCAAATACTGCTACACAACCGTAAAACAAATCTGCAGTTGCAGCTCCAAGTCCTACTATTAGTCCGCTCAATCTTCCTTCAGTAAGCGTCTTGCGGATACACATTATTCCAATGGGTCCGACTGGAATTGCCATAATAAAACCTATAGCTATTCCCTTAAGGAAAAAAGTTAATTCCATATTATAGTCTTGTATTGCCGCTAATAGTTATATGATAAATATGAAAAACGCTGGTTACTTTACCTTTTAATTCCGGAACGGCGCTACTTAATAATCCGTATCAACATTGAGTGTAATGGTAGAAAAATATTTTCTTCTTTCCTTATGAGTCAACCCATTTTCAGGATGACTCTCATTGGCTTTATTATCAAGATAAGAGTTCATACTTGATGGATAAACTATCTGAACATAGGGATAGCTTCTATCATATTCATTTCCGCTTATAGTATTTACAACATCCAGCATAATAAAATGCTCGGTTTCTATCATTGACTCTGAATTTATCATATCTTTATCCATTGAGAAATCACTCACCAGCTATTCTTTATTTTTGAATATATCGTTAAGAGCAGTTACAACAGTATCTACTTCGTGATTAAATTCTGCTTTGAATTTTTCCCAATTATCTTTTCCTTCATATCGATATTCATTCAACTTCTTCTTTAGCTCGATATTTTTTTGCTCTAATGTTAGAATTTGATTTTCATACTTAGCTTTGAATTTTGCAGTTGTCTCTTTCATTGCTGCTTTTAAGTTATCAATTTGTTTTTGGTTAGCATCAATCTTTAGCTCAACATCGTTCTTGAATTGCTGCCATTCTTTTTCAAATTGAGCCTGTGTATCTATCATTTCCTGGTTTGCTTTTTCAACCTCTTCTTTGGCATTATCCCGGTTATCACAACCGGTAAACACTGATCCAGCAATCAGCAAAATAACTGATATGATCAAATAAATATTCTTCATAATTATTCTTTCCTTTAATTTGTGTGAGTTTTAGTTAATTGATTACTATTATATAATAGGAAGAAATTCTGGTTTGTTCAATCGGGCAAGAGAATGAAAAAGGAATTAGATTTTTTTAACCTAAAGGATGTAGACCATTTTTCATCCTTTTGCCCGACTGTTACGCTTCTCATAAATTCATATATTTCAATAGATTTTTAATACATCAATAACAAGAGGTTTAATATGAAATCTTTAAAATTATTTGTTCCGATTATCCTGCTTGCAATAACATTTTATTATTGCAGCACAGTTCCTATTACCGGGAGATCTCAGCTTCATCTGATTTCCTCTGCGGATCTAAATGCATTGAGTTTCCAGCAGTACAGTGAATTTCTGCAACAGAATAAGTTGAGCACAGATGCTCAAAGCACAAATATGGTGAAGACAGTTGGCTCAAACATTAAAAGTGCTGTTGAAATTTATTTTAAACAGCAAAATCTTTCTAAAGAACTGAATGGATATGAGTGGGAGTTTAATTTAATCGAAAGCCCTGAAGCTAATGCCTGGTGTATGCCGGGGGGGAAAGTTGTTGTCTATTCAGGAATACTTCCAATAACACAAAATCAAACCGGGTTAGCTGTTGTAATGGGTCACGAAATTGCACATGCAATTGCACAGCACGGTGGTGAGAGAATGAGTCAGGGATTAATGCAGCAATTAGGTGGTGTTGCTCTATCTGTTGCAATACAAAATGAACCTCAAACAACACAGAATATTTTTATGACAGCGTATGGTTTAGGCTCTACTGTCGGTGTGATTCTTCCATTCAGCAGAACACAGGAAAGCGAAGCAGACAGGCTGGGATTGATATTTATGGCAATGGCTGGTTATAATCCGAGTGCAGCTTTAGATTTCTGGACGAGAATGTCGCAAAGCAAAAGCGGCGGTTCACCACCGGAATTTTTAAGCACACATCCTTCAGATCAAACGAGAATTGCTAATCTTAAAAAGTATATGCCGGAAGCGATGGAGTATTATAAGAAATGATGTTATCGAGGCTGTCTCAAAAGGTTCTCTCGATACATTTCATTACTCGAGAACCTTTTATTTTCTTTGGTTTTCGAGTTTTTTTCTGATGAAATCAAAAAAATTATCGAGAAAACATTACTTGTGAGCCGGCCTCTTCAAATAAATATTTGAGTAATTTAGAAAATTTCGGAATTATTTAATCCTTAATAGGCTTTCATTAATTAAGGTCGCGAATACCTTTTCTATCCGATTCGAATAGTGTCAAGGCTTCCTATGACTCCAAAGGCACTCAATAGCCAGAGAATCACAGCAATAACTACAACCACATTCAAGATTTTCTTGATAGTAGCTTGCATCGGGATGTAGCTGTTAATCAGCCAGAGAACAACCCCGACAACTACCAAAACAATTACTAATGTAATCAGTGACATAACTATTTTCCTTTCATAATTTGTTTCTTGACCGGATCTCCTTCATTGGAGACTATTATTCTTTTTTTTTGTGATTTCCGATTTAATCAAATGGTTTTATGATTACTATAATATGATATGAAGTAATTTGTGATTGTTCAATGGAGCAAAGGGATGAAAATGGAGCTACATCATTTGGACGAGAAACTTCACTGCAGTAGTCAAACTTGCACATAGAACTCTAATAGGCTCTTAGTTAGGAGGTCAATAATCTCTTAGCTTTTTCTCTTAAGAAACATTCTATATAACAATAAAATAATCACAGCTCCAATGACTGCACCAATAAAACCTGCTGTCTCACCGGGTTCATAAATTCCTAAGAGTTTACCGAGATAAGTTGCGACAAGTGCACCGGCAATTCCAAGTAGAATTGTAATAATGCAGCCGCCCGGATCTTTACCAGGCAATAATAATTTTGCAATAACCCCTGCAATTAAACCAATGATGATTGTTCCTAAAATTTCCATAACTGACCTCTTATATTTTTTATAAATGAATCATTCATATAATTAAAGTAAACAAGTCTTATTCCCCTGCAAATTTGATCAGTTCTGCATTAAACTTTTTAGTTTCCTCCAGAAACAAACTATGACCGCTATTCTCAAAAGCAATGATTTGTGAATGCGCTATTCCTTCATTCATTTGTTCAGCAAGATCAAAAGAACATATTTTATCTTTTTTACCATGCATAATCACCGTCGGAATTAATATTTTCACCAGATCACTTCTCAGGTCTGTATCGCGCAAAGCAATTAAACATTGAGCCGTTGCATAAGAAGATGCACTTAAACAAATTCCATTCAACCAACTTCCTATGCCTTTACTTAGAGAGGTCTCGGTAGCAGAAAATATCTTTGCGAAATCAGATAAAAGTTTTGGTCGGTCTTTATAGTTCAATTTAATTAAGTCATCAACCGCACTTTTAGGAAGGTTGTATTTAAAATCTTTTCGTTGAGTCCAGATCGGTGCTGCTGCGGCAACCAAAGCCAGCTTAGAAACATGAGCTCCATCGTAATTTGACACAAAGCGAATTGCAATAGCGCCACCCATGGAAAAACCAACTAATACAGCATCTTCTATTTTCAACCTATCTAAAACTTTTTTTATATCCGATGCGTGCAAATCATAATTATAATCTCCGTATGGTTTATCAGATTTACCAAAACCTCTTAGCGTAATACCAATTACACGAAAGTTTTTATTTATCAGTTCGTTGTATTGGTATTCATACATTTCATCACTTAACGGCCAACCGTGTATTAACACGATAGGTCTGCCTTCGCCCGCATCTGTTATATGAAGACGTACATTGGGTTCTACTTCTATATATTCTGCCCTGACCATTCCAGTAATCTTTTTATCAATTATTTTTTTCATTATTCTTTTTCATTTTAAATTGATTTATAAAAACATATTCGTCTTATTCAAATACAGTATTTCCTGATAGTTTTCATTTCCAAATTTCAAGGTCCCGATAATTCTTAACCGTTACTTATGTTCCCTCAACCGTCCCTCTATTTTATCGATAGAAGATTTCAGCTTATCAACAGCTCCTGTTATAGCCAGTTCATGAGAGTTTGCGTGATTAGTAACAGCAATTGGTTTCATTCCATGAAGACGGGCTTCAATCATGCATCGTTTGTCGTTCTGCCCGATCTTATTTCCGTTCTCATCTGAAAGATGAACTTCAAGTCGTGTTATCCGATCTTCAAACCTGTTTAAGTTTTCCGAAATTACAGACATCGTCGAAGTTCTGATTGCTTCACTTCCGGTTACATTTTTGTCTGTATTAAATTGAATTTTCATAATTGTTACACCTTATAATTTAAAAAGTTATTATGTATTTAATATTTATAAGATCATTTTATCAAATCTGCAAAACTTGTAATTTTTTTTATAGACGGCATACGGGGGATGCACTTTTTAATAACGATATAATGCTGCAATGCCGGTCTTAGCAGGCATTTTCTCCGACGGAATAAACATAACTTTGCCGCCCATCTTTGTTACCAATTCTCCTATATCATCAAGAAGGTCGTCTAACTTTGGTTGTGTTAAATCTGTTTGTTTGAAAGTCCCGGTAATTTTATTTCTAAGTCTTTCTGCAATTACGCGGTCTTTTTCAATAAGAATGGTGTCTACTCTTCCTGCTTCAGCTGCTTCGACTACCTCCTTAACATTATCACTGCCTGAATTATTTGCCTTCGCTTGTTCAAACTTTTTAACCAAATCTTTTAGCTTTTGTAAATAGACTGGTTCCAAAACCTCCCACGCCAATTTTATAAGTTTATCGGTTGAAACAGATGTGGGGTTCACCGCAATGCCGTTTGGTAGCAATAATGGATTTTTACTTAACTTTTGAAAAAGACTATGGTGTTCAGGCAGAGCAGCAAGTATAAGCGGCCAACCCGTAGGCTTTGAATAGTTTTCGTGAATAGTTCTGGCAATGATATTAAAAAATCTTTCAGCATCTTTATCAACTTCATCTTTCTTACTGCCATGACCATGGTGTATGTCTGAACTTTCTCCACTCGTTCCGCCATAAGATGCAACAGTCGTATGTTTGCTGGTTAATTCATCTCCAAGTGCTTCTATTATTGTTCGGGGAAAATCACGCGGGAGATCTACCTCGACAAGTGAATGACGGTTACCTTCGAAGAGTCTTATCTCATGAAGGCTTAAACCTAAAACGTGATAGCGGTCTGCGGATTGCAAATATTGTCGAAGTGGTTTTGTATGGAAACTATCAGCTACAATTGCTAATTCCGGAACTGCTATCGGTACCCTTATAACTTTGAAAAGTTCAGTCGTACCAAGAACAGCAAGCCCATCTAATGTATGCCCCCAAAATTCGTTGTTATTGTTTAGAGTTACATAAGGTTCAAGAAAATTCTTCACTTCGATAGCAGAATATTGTTCTAATAAGGATTCTTCTAAATGTTTAACGAGGTTTTGAAATCTGATCGGATCCTGAAGGTTTTCAGGATGACTTTTGTGAGTAGTCATGTAAAGTGAAAGACAAGGGGTCTCGTTTACAGACAGTAATTCTTGGATCAATTCTTTTGCAAGGACTTCCATAATATTTTTTCCTTCTATTTTTCAGCCATAATAGTAAATCGTTGAAACAAATTTCTCAAGTTGATTATTAAATTCTGAGGGATTCTCAATATTGCTTAAATGACCAGCGTGCTCTATGATGCTCAGCAATGATTCTTTTATTTTTTCATTCATAAAATGTGCTGCAGCAGGAGGCGTGATTTTATCCTCTATCCCGACCAAAATAAGCGCTGGTACATTTATATCATGCAGCTTGCTGCAAGTTTCTTTACGTTCATAAAATGCACGCAAGGTTTTACAGAGTGATTCTTCTGTAGTATTCACTATCATCTCCCTCACGGCAGCAATTTCTTTTTTCTTTGTCGAGAAAGATTCAGGTGCAAAAAGATTTGTTATACTCTCATCGGCAAACTTTTCAACTCCATTCTTTTTGATGCTTTCAATTGACTTCATTCGTTTTTCTTTTACTTCGGGCGTGTCCGCTGTGCAAGTGGTATCACTCAATATAAGTGCATCAAAGCGGTCTGGATAGTTTCCAACAGCGTTTAATGCAATATATCCGCCCATAGATAACCCGCAAAGCATTGTCTTATCAATTTTCAGTGCATCCATCAGGTTCAGCAGATCATTTGCAAAAAGGTCGACCGAAAAATCTTCAGTCCCGGTATCAGAGTTCCCATGACCGCGGACATCATAGGCAATGACACGGTAATTTTCTTTTAGCGCTTCTGCCTGCCTGTCCCACATAGACTTATTAAATGGAAAGCCGTGAATGAAAATTATCACCGGGTCTCCAGCCTTTCCCTCATCATTGTAACTGACCGAAAGATCATTTACAGTTATTTTGATGTTGCTCCCTAATTCTCGCATAATGTTAATCTGTATATAAAAGTATTATCATATTTTGATCGATTACTATTTTCAGGTTTGAGATTCATCTTTTGTTGTGCGTATTAAGCCAAGGCCGGCAAAGAAAAATATAAGACCAATGATGCCAAAAATGATAAGTGATTTGGTATCCATTGAACCTCCTCCACTGTATACAAATAATACCCCGGCATAAATAAGACCGGCAATTCCGAGTATTGTTAGCACACCTCCAAAAATTCTTTTCATATTCATAATATTCTCTTTTCTTTTATTGATTAAATTGTTAAATGATTTTTATTCAGAGTAAAGCTTCTTTATCTAAAATTCTTCTTTGATTATATATTTTCTAGCCACCTCTCAATTTTCATTTTGAACCTTCCGCTAAGTGTTCACGAGCATAACTTTCTAATATTGAAGTAAGCGAATCATAATATTCTCTTAAATTCTTACCATTGATTTCAGGGCTTTTCTTATCGGGAATGGTGACCGGCATTTCTCCTAAATATTTTGAAAGTTCAGGATACTTTTCCTGAATAATCATTGTAATGTCAAGTATTTTAACATTAAGCTCTTTTTCTAATTCCATAAACTGTAACTTATCCACAACTAAAATTCTTCTTTGATTATATCTTTTTCATCCACATCTAGATTTTTCAATTGCTTTTCAATTGCCTCCATCATTGGCGGAGGTCCGCATACATAAACATTTTTAACAGAGCTTTTAATATGTGGTTTTAGAAAATCCTCGGAGATTTGGCCGTACGCATATCCGTTCACTTTTTCATGAGATAAAATGTTGATGAAATTATTGCCTAAGAGATTTTCAAATTCTTGGGCAAGGATTATATCTTCTTTCGTTTTGTTGGCAAAGATGAGTTTATTATTACCTATTTCATTATTGATCTGAAGATATCTGAAGATGGAAATAAATGGAGTAACCCCTGCGCCTCCTGCAATAAATATACCCTCACCCTTATAACCGATTGAACCAAAAACCTCATGCAAAATCAACTCTTCATCCTTTCTGAGTTGTAATAGTTCGTTAGTTACCCCATTATGAGAAGGATAGGTTTTGATTGTAAACTCAAGGTAATCATTGATCGGCAAGCTTGTAAAAGTGAATGGTCTTTTTTCATTCAGCCAATCTTTTTTGTTTATTGCAAATTCAGTTGCTTGCCCTGGAGTAAAGCTGTACTCCTGAGGTTTTTCAGTAACAATTTGCAGCACATCATGTGTGAGGTGCTTAATTGATTTTATTTTTACAATAGGTTGTTTCATAGTCTTCTATCTTTGTTCTCCTTTAAAAATTTCCTTTAGAATATATCCGAACCTTTTTTATTTTTCTTCTTAAATAGAATCCAGCCCAGAACGACACTGAGAATCAGAGTAATTAAAGTAGGAAACCACACCCAACCGCGCTCGCCAGTCCATCCGATTTCATTCATCCTGCCATGCATGCCGCCATTCATTATTCCTCCTGACATGCCCCAGCCGCCGAAGAACAAAAAAAGCACAACTACAACAACAAACGCAGCAACAAGAAATTTATTTGCTTTTCTTTTCATAGGATTATTCTCCTTTGAAATAATTGATATTTCTTATTATGAGTTTTATTTCTAATTAATTCAAAGCTCAATCCAAACAGATGACTGTTACTCCTTCTTAGAGAATATATCCTTGATTGCATTAGCCATAACATCCATATTATTATTGAAATCCCGTTTGAATTCTTCCCATTTATCTTTTCCTTCGTACTTATATTCATTTATTGATTTTCTTAGTTCGGTATTTTTTTGTTCTAAAGCCAGCACTTCTTTTTCATATTCAGCTTTGAATTTGCTGCTTGCAGTTTTTATTTCCGCCTTGAGTTCATCAATGCTTTTTTGATTAGCGTCAATTTTGAATTCAGCATCGCTCTTGAATTGCTGCCATTCCTTTTCATACTGAGCCTGAGCTTCTTTCAATTCCTGATCTGCTTGTTTAACATTTTCTTTGGCATCCTCCACTTTCCCTTCTCTATCGACATTGCAAGAAATCAATGCAATTGCTGCAATTGATAGTAGGACTATTAAGATGAAATATTTGTTTTTCATAATTCTCCTTTTTGGTTTTTTTAGAAATATTTAATTACAGTATAAAGTAAACTCACCTGCCTGCAGAGTATTAAACTTCACGGAATTAACTATTGATATGATATGAAAGATTTGTGAATAGCTCAATCGGACAAAGGAATGAAAAGGGAACTACATCTTTTGAGTGAGCCTGCTTAAAAGAGACATATAATACTTAAGAAGAAAATTATATTTTTACATATAAACAATTATTCATTTTCGGTTGGAAATGTAATTAGAAAGTAATTTTTTGAGGGATTCTGTTATTGCCACTTCTTCGGCTTACAAACCAAATGCCTTAAATAAAAAAAATCAATGGGGTTTTACTATCCTTACTTCTACCGAATGTACCTGGCGGTCGTCAACAAGAGAAATAAATTTATCACTATTCTTAACACCATCGATGGTTACACTGGAATCACCGCTAATATCGCTTATCTGAAAAATTGTGATGTGGTACATTGTTTCACGATAACGATAATGCACTTTGTACGTTTCCCAATCCGTCGGGATGCAAGGTTCAATATGAAGTTTATCAACTTCAAGCCTCAATCCCAGTAATGATTCGACGATAAGCCGATACATCCATCCAGCCGATCCTGTGTACCAGGTCCAACCGCCGCGTCCGATATGAGGTGATAATGCATAAATGTCAGCAGCTATTACATATGGTTCTGCTTTGTAAGTGATAATACCCTCCGGAGATGATGTATGGTTAATGGGGTTAATAATTGTAAACAGTTCCCATGCAAGTTTACTATCACCCAAAGCTGCAAATGCCATAGCTGCCCAGATTGCAGCATGCGTGTACTGACCACCATTCTCTCTGACTCCGGGAACGTAGCCTTTTATATAACCCGGATTCAAATTCGATTTGTCAAATGGAGGATCTAAAAGTTGTATTATTTTTTGTTCACGTCGAACAAGGTTTTTATCCAATGCCTTCATAGCCATGCGTGAACGATTTGCATCTCCTGCTGAGGAAAGAACAGACCAGCTTTGCGCAATAGAATCAATCTTGCATTCCTGGTTATTTGCCGATCCTAGTGGTGTACCATCATCGAAGTATGCTCTGCGGTACCATTCGCCATCCCATCCGTTTTGTTCTATGTTTTTTTGCAGTTTGGAAGCTTCACTTTTACAACGTTCAACAAATTCTATGTCACCTTGTATGCCGGCAATTTTTATGAACTGAATGAGTACTTCGTAGAGGAAGAATCCTAACCAGACACTTTCACCTTTACCATGTATACCGACCATATCCATACCGTCATTCCAGTCACCACTGCCAATTAACGGTAAACCATTATCACCAAATCTTAGTCCATTGATTATGGCTCGAACACAATGCTGGTATAGACTTCCTGATTCTTCCGATCTGTTTGGCAGATCATAATACGAATCAGCATCTGCGCTAACTGCCCGCCCTTCCAGAAAATAAACAGATTCATCCAGCACACCTGTGTCCCCCGTGCTTAGTACATACCGGCAAGTTGCTAAAGGCAGCCAAAGGTAATCATCCGAACAACGTGTACGCACACCTCGTCCAGAAGGTGGATGCCACCAATGCTGTACATCTCCCTCACGGAATTGACGGCTTGCGCAGAGGAGCAGGTGCTTTCGTGTCAGGTTCGGTTCTATATGAATAACTGACATTACATCCTGCAACTGATCCCGAAAACCAAAAGCTCCACCGGATTGATAATATCCGCTTCGCGCCCAGATGCGGCATGCTAAAGTTTGATATAAGAGCCAGCCGTTCGTTAATATATTAAGTGAGTTATCCGGTGTTTCAACCTGAACTGCACCAAGTGTTTTTTTCCAATAATTCCAAACAAATTCTAGTACATTTCGTGCGGCAGTCGATCCACGAAAACGATGCAGCATACTGATAGCATCATCCTCATTACTGCCTGCACCAAATTTGAAGATAATCTCTTCCTCCTGATTGTCAGTCAGCTCGATTGGAACCTGGATGGCAGCACAAGGATCCAAAGCCGTTCCTGTTTTGCCTGAAAGACGTGAACGGGTCATTGCAGCCGGATTTCTAAGGGAACCGTTTCGCCCGATGAATTCATTCCGATCACAGGTGAATGAACTTGTTGTACTATCTGTTTGAAAAAAGATAATCCGGTCTGTAAACTCTGAATTGTAAGGGTTTCGTGCAAATAATGCAGCACTGCCTGGATCAACTTTAGTAAGAATGTGCATGCCCGATTTTGAACGCAGATCACCCAACACCAACTCCACGAAACCTGTTACAGACAGCTTACGTGATCTGCCAGACTCGTTTCGTAATTTTAATACAGAAAACTTAATTGCCACATCCGTATCCACATAAATCCAAAGCTCCGAGCGAATACCGCTTTCAATATGCTCGAAAACGCTGTAGCCGAATCCGTGTCGGCTTGCGTATGCACCAAATCCACAACTAGGTAATGGTGTGGGTGACCAGAAGTGCCCGGTTTCTTCATCGCGAATGTAAAAAGCTTCACCGCTCGAATCGGTAACTGGGTCGTTGTTCCATGGTGTAAGTCGAAACTCATGCGCATTCTCGCTCCATGTGTAAGATGGACCATTCTCTGAAATTATTGTTCCGAAGTTCGGGTTTGCTATTACATTTACCCACGGTGCCGGTGTAACTTGTTTGTTCGAAGTCGTAATTATGTATTCGCGGCCATCGGGTGTGAATCCCCCGATCCCGTTAAAGAAGATCAGATCTTTACGGGGCAGCACAGAATCATCCTTGTGATTGGCTTTGTAGGTCCGGGTTGGTTTTAAAAGACTAACCGGAATTTCTGCTATTCTAGTTCGATTGATCTGTTCCTCAAGAGTTCCCCGTTGATCGGAGATAATGACACGAGCAACTGTTTGGATAAGAATACGGTCCTCATTGGATATTTGATCTGCAAGCCGCACAAAAATTCCACCCGGTCGATCAACCATGTTAGCTTCGACACCTGTGGAAATTAGCGTCATAATTTGTTCCTGAAGTAATTGCCGGTAACCAGCATGGTCTTCATTCAGGATTACCAAATCCACAGACAATCCTTTTAATCGCCAATATGAATGCGCCTGCACTATCTGGCGGACTATGATGATATTATCCGGATTTTCAATCTGCAGCAGGACGATAGGTAAATCGCCGGAAATAGAATAACCCCATAAACCGGATTGCCCTCTTCGATTTTTAATGATGATACTGTGGTCAGCGCGCAGAAAAGAATTTCCAAAGATTACCGAACTGGCAATACGTCCGTAAAGCTGCGCATCAATTTCGGTAGCAATGAGCTGCCGCAATGTTACCTGGCTGTGCGTCCATGCAAGCTTGAAAACGCGATTGGCGAGTCGGCGGTCCTGATATTTATCAATGAGGCTTAAAACAGCATCACGAGTTTCATCAATACCGAAAACCAGATCTATAGTTGCAGTCTCATCAGGTTCAAGAATTATCTGATACCGGATAGCAACAATTGGATCCAGCACTGAACCCTGACTGCCGGAGAGAGGAGTAAAATTGTTCATCACTTGCGGAGCGGCGATTGTATTCCTGCGGCCAATGAATTTCATCCGGTCTGTTTCGTAAGATACATCTTCAGTATTCACCCCGCGTACTACCATCATATGGAACATCAATGGTGTTTTCTCATTAATGGAGCGGGGTCTTCGGGTGCAGAGAATTGCATGTTTCTCACGGATAATCTCAGTCTGAACAAACAGATTACTGAATGCCGGATGTAAATTGTCAGAATCTGATGGAGCAAGCACCACTTCTGCGTAACTTGTAATACTTAACCTTCTTTGCATCCGCGATCGGTTCCTGAGATGAATACGGCGCAGTTCAATGTCATCTTCCGGTGAGACAACAATCTCAGTATGCATATCTAAATTCTTATCCTGTCGGCGAAATTCAGCAAGACCTTCGGAAAATATAGCTTCGTAATTCTTCGATCTTTTAAGAGTTGGTTGATGTGCGGCTGACCAAAATTCTCCACTTGATTCATCATGAATAAAACAGAAAGTACCCCAGTTGTCGCGGGTACTGTCTTCATGCCAGCGTGTAACTGCAATATCTTTCCATTTGCTGTACCCGCCTCCGGCATTTGTAATCATAACGTGATATCTGCCGTTCGACAAGAGATGCACCTCCGGAACCGGTGTATCAGGGTTGTTGAGTATACGTACGGGTAAGCCGGGACTATTAAATTGTGTTGGAGTATCAGATAGTCCTGATGGATGTGAATAGAATACTGTTGTCTTTGGAATTCTTTCCTGAAGCAGCAGCATGGTCGCTTCGAACAACGGATCTGACTGGAATCGCTTCTGCATAGGTCGATCCAGAATCAGATAAGCTAACGAGAGCAAACTCATTCCTTTATGATGTGCCATGAATGATTTGATCATTACACTGGATTGCCCGCGCGGCAGACGCGACTTTGTATAATCTACTGCTTCATAGAAACCGTATTTTCCCAGCATCCCATCTGCGGCAATTTGCTGAAGATTACTACAAGCTTCCTCCGGTTCAACCATTAAAGCAAGTGCTGAGGCATAGGGTGCAATAACCAGGTCCTCGCCAAGTCCGCGTTTTAAACCCAAACCGGGTACACCAAATGCACGGTATTGGTAATTGAGATTAACGTCTACAGCATTGTAGCCCGATTCCGAAACGCCCCAGGGAACACCGCGCTCCTTTCCATATTCAATCTGTTTCTTCACAACAGATTTATAGGTTTGGTCTAGTAATGTATTCTCGTATGTTGGCATAACCAGCAGCGGCATAAGGTACTCAAACATTGAACCGCTCCATGAAAGCAGAATAGGATTACCTCCGGCGGTGGTGAGCAGCCGCCCTAATGCAAACCAGCTTTCCTGTGGTAATTGACCCTGCGCAATAGCTACGAAACTGCTCAATCTTGCTTCTGAAGCCAGCAGATCATAGTAGCTTGAATCCCGCCGTCTTTCATTAACGCTGTACCCCACAGATTGTAAATGACGCGTCTTATTATACAAAAAAGTAAAGTCCATACAGGCAAGTTTGCTCGATTGTTTTGCAAGCTTTTCGATCACTTTAATACGTTCATTTGCACGGGCACTGGATTCTGTGATAAATCTTTGAAGTTTGTTTAACAGTTCGCTTTTCTCAGTTGTAATGTCTGAGAAATGATTGGAGTCAGAGAACATCTGTGTGTCAAGTTTTGCCAGTTCGCGCAATGTAGGTATCTCATTAAAGCCGGAGAAATAATTTTTCCGGTCCGAAAAGTTCGGTAGTATTTCCCAGGGTGCGAGAAAGGTCAACTCATCAAAAGCGCTTCTGCATTGCTTAGTGAGTTGGTTCGCCCATCTTTTTATTTCACTGTCGTCTTCTGCAATAAAATCATTTTCTATTTCTATAGTTGATTCTGCCAACTCATTAAGTCTTTTCCATGTAACCGGGAGATCAACAGATGGGGAAATAATCATTAAATCCAGATCCCTCTGAAGTTGAGCGAGCCTGCCATTAACATTTACTCCTGCAGCATCGATGAGAATTTTTAAAGTGTCTCTTATTCCTTCGAACAGTTGGTGACCAAATATTTTTTCATCGGGAAGAGCGAGAAGACCCTGATTTAGTGTAAGCAGATGACCTGAAATATTACCGCTGTCAACAGATGAAATATAAAGAGGGGGCATTGGCTTCAAAGATTGCGTGTCGTACCAGTTGTAAAAATGTCCCCGGTACCGTTCCATTGTTTCCATTGTTTTAAATGCTTTCGATGTGCGATCCAATAGTTGTGCGGTAGTTATGTAACCAAAATCATACGCAGACAAATTCGCAAGAAGTGCCAATCCCATGTTAGTTGGTGAAGTGCGATGTGCAACCACAGCAACAGGATTTTCCTGATAGTTATCAGGCGGCAGCCAATTATCTTCGGGACCAACAAAAGTTTCAAAGAAGGACCATGTTTTCCGGGAGATACTCCGTAAAAATAATTTTTGATCAATACTTAACCTTGCTATGCGGCGTGTGAGCGGCAGACTAATCCACCAGGCGATTACCGGAGATGCAGCCCATAGAAATAATATTGGAAGTATAACAACAGGAAAAGTTTGATTTAAAAACAAGAAATAGATTACAGTGGAAATAGAAATAACAGGGGCTACCCACATAGTTCGAAAAGAACCAGGTAAGCTAAAATGTTTATTGCTATCAATAGCATTGAACTGTTTCCATTCAAGAAGTTTTATTCGGGAAATAAGCATTCGCCATAAAGTGCGTAAAATAGCATCCAGATTTATAGACGCCTCATAAGGCAGAGTGATAAATGTAAATGCTGTCTTCGTAAAATGCACAGCGGCAGACCGCATTGAGACAGAGAAGTGTTGACGTAAAAGTACATCTTTCGGTTTCTTAAGTAAGTCGACAATGGAGATGATCAATGAAGGAATCAGAATAATCCCGATTACCGTTAAGGTCCAGAACCAGGCGTTTGAAAGCACTGTCCAGCCCAGCAGCAAAAGTAGTGTCAGTGCCAAAGGTGAAAGACTGCGTCGAAGATTATCAGAAATTTTCCATATCGACAGCCAGGACAGCGGGTTTCTTTTTAAACCACTGTTAAGACTCGGTACAACCGGCAGAAGCCAATTCAACAATTGCCAATCACCGCGAATCCAACGGTGACGGCGATTAACATCTGTAAAATATCGGTAAGGATATTCCTCATATAACTGGACATCACTCAATAACCCTGATCTTGCGTAACATCCTTCAAGTAAATCGTGACTAAGAATTTGGTTCTTAGGAAATCTTCCATTGAGGACCCGTTCGAAAATATCAACATCGTAAATACCTTTACCAATAAATGATCCCTCGCCGAACACATCCTGATATACATCAGAAACGGTACGCGTGTATGGATCGATTCCCGGTTCAATTCCGTAAAGCTTTGCATAACGCGAGCGGTTTGTACCCGGAAGACTCACTGCAACGCGAGGTTGCAGAATTGCATAACCGTCACATATACACTTTTTATTTTCGTCGTAAATTGCACGGTTAAGAGGATGCGCCATCGTTCCAACTAACTGCCGGGCAGAGTCACGCGGCAGTTGCGTATCAGTATCAAGAGTAATTATATACTTCACGAATGGTAAAACTTCTGTCTTACCTATAATAACAGAGAATCTATCTTTCGAACCGCCGCGCAGCAAAGAGTTCAATTCCTCGAGCTTTCCCCTCTTGCGCTCATAGCCCATCCACATCCGCTCGCCAGGATTCCATTGTCGCGGTCGATGAAAAAGGAAGAAAGTATTGCTATGCAAACCTTTGTATTTTTCATTAAGCTCTACAATTTTCTTACTTGCAAGTTGTACAAGCAGTTCATCCTCAGGCAGGTTTTCTTTATCAGAGTCTTGAAAATCTGTAAGAAGGCCAAAGTGAAGGTTCTCGTCCCGGTTTGCCAGGAAACGCACTTCCAGAGATTCAATAAGTTCTTTGATGTTTATTTCGTTTATTAACATTGTAGGAATTACTACAAGAGTGCGTGACTCCGCTGGTATGCCTTCGGAGTAATCCATTCTCGGTAAACGCTGAGGCATTGCCAGCAAAGTTGCCAGCCAGTTCACTAAATCAACAGATAAATTACTTGCAGCCAGATAAATAATTATACCCATCAGTACAACCATTAAACCAGTTAACCCCACTTCATAAACTTTCTCCAACAAACCGGCGGTAAAGATCACAGTCAGCAGAATAATAGAACCGCCGTACAATAACAAAGGAATCCGGCGGCTTAAATTTCTTAGCGATGAGGCAGCAGAAAACCGTACTTTAACAAGCGATTCAAATTTTTTCAAACCTTTTTCTATTAAGTAGTATCCTACATGTGCAGTCCTATCATCGATACTTTTTAAATCAGCGGCTTCTTGCGATAACCGGATTGCTATTCGTGCAGTTTCTTCTTCAGATAGAGCACTTTTTTTTGCAATATTTTCTATCTTATGCCGGTAGAGATCACGCGTAGTAAAATCCATTTGTCCGTATACTCCACTTGGATCTTCCATTAAGATTTTCTCCACAGTGCTCATCGTCTCGACAAACTTTGGCCAGTCAATCGATTCCAGGAATCGAAGACTACCAATACTATTGCTGATAGAAACCTGATCGGTAGCCTGCTGCTGATTACCAAGTTGTATTAATTGTTCTGTTGTCTGACCTGAATCAGCGAGCCGATGCTCAATCCAGGTTAATGGCGATACCAGCAAATGGCTTAAACCTTGCAGCTTTTGTGAAAATTCCGAAACAAACGGTGTTGTCATTGGCGGGTTCGATCGTGCCATATCTGCAACCAGTAAAATTAAACTCTTGGGATCCTTCCCCGCTATTTCAATCATTTGGTCTGCCCAGGAGTCAGCTAAATTCCGATCTAATCTTCCGGCTGCAACACGAACAGCAACGCGGCGGAGATTTTCAATCAATGCCAGGCGCAGCATTATTGGGATTGCCCACAATTCTCCTAACTTTAAGGATGTGATAGTTTGGTAGGCGACTACGAAGCGGTTTAGATTTTCCGGATCTACCCGCCCATCACCATGTGAAATAATTTCCTTTGCTATATCATAAACACGAGGTAAACCTTTCGATGAACCATTCGATAGTGTGGGTAATTCCTTGCTATAACCTTTTGGTAAGTGTTTTTTTCCTGTTCGAATCTGTTCTTCAATTAAATAAAAATTATCAAGTAGCCATTCCCCGGCAGGTGTGATTGTTCGTTTTGCCTTAACAGTTTCGGTTAATAAATTGTGTACTTCGAAAAGAAAATCCTCATTTTCAGCCAGGCGTTTTAATAAAGTCTGGTTTGGCTTGGCTTCAGAAACTGATCTATGTGTTTTTGCGAGTAACTTACCATACTGCTCCATTTGATCGGCACTGAATAACTCCGAGCGCAATGGCGGTTCCCCGTCAGCAAATTTTTTAACAAATGAATTCTCATTAAGCTGTGCCTTAAGACGCAATAAAGATTCACTTATTTTTGGATGGATTACCTTCATAGTTTTCCACGGTAATTGTGAAGAGAATTTCAATGTACTTAGTTTCAATTTGACTACATAATATTACTCAACATAATGCATAGTAATACTATAAATGTTAAAACTCAACAAAAAACTACAAAAGCTGTCGGGTAAGTAAATCAGTCAAAGGAATGAAAAAGAAACTATACCTCTTGGTTTAGATGATCACATTATTTTACATTTGGTATGAATTATTTTTTTCTACCATACCCCACCGGCTCATAAAGCAACTCGCCGATTATAATTACTCCTATATCAGCAAATGAATCCCAAATTACCTTACTATTTATATCAGTTGTAATCTCCATACTGCTAACATCCACTAATTTTTCTCTCGTCAAATAATTAAATCCGGTATACAAGATTATAATCAGGCCTATTGCTATAATGATATCTAATGTTATTGTTTTCATCTATTCGATATCCTTTAATTTTTTAAATAAGGATCTATCGTAACTATTTTTTTCTGCCGGCTAAAAAAACAACTCCGCCGATTACAATTACTCCTATACCAACAAATGGACCCCAGTCTACAGTGTTCTCTTTATCCGCTGTTATTTCGATACCCCCAATGTCTACCACTTTTTCTCTTGTTACATAATTAAATCCGGTATACAAAGTCATAACCAGACCTATTACCATTATGATGATACCTATTGTTTTAGCATTCATGGTTTTAATCCTTTCCTAAGTTTATTAAACAAGAATTTCTCTTTTCAATTTGCATTCAGACTTTATAAATTTCAATTATTTTTTACCCTTGCTTTTTTTCTGATTCTCCTGCTGAACTTTCTTACTTTCATTTTCTTTATACCATCCTTTGTGCTTACCGTTATCATGGTTTTGCTGCTTTATCCAGTTCTGATGTTGAGGATGATTTTTAATCACAAAATACTTTTCATCACTGCTAGCCCATATCATTTGCTGATCGTAACGACCTTTATATGTATGGTATTTATCTTTGTAGATTTTATGATTCCGCCAAGGTTCTTTCTCATTAACTACAACTTTATAGGAATTATAGTAGTCATGATTAATTAAACTAAATGGCAAATATGAACTGTTCCGCCAGCGCCCGTTATTATAATAGTAATAACGATGTTGAGGAACATTATAATAAGCATCTATGTCAGGCAGGTAATAATTTTCTACATAGTCATAACCTGTAGGTCCCCATATTGGCTGGCTCTCCAGGTTGATTACATTTACTTGTGCATTTAAAGTGTTTGAAATGCCCAACAAGCATAATGCTGCGATTAACCCAAAATAGTAACGCATGGCGTAACTCCTTTTTTTATCTAGTTCGGGACGTCTCACTTTACAAAGCGACCTCATCTCAATCTTCTATTTATTCAAATTAATTATTTCTTTTGCCGGCTTTCCGGGATTAACAAATTATCCCATTCGGTAATCTTTGCTTTGATCTCAAAAAGATTCTTTAAAAAACGCTTGCTTGTTTCTGAGTTTTCTCCAAAAGGCTCCAACTCCTACACCTACTGCGTTTATATTTTTTACTACAGGCATTACAGTATCTTCTATACGGTTCCGAATTTTGGTTTCCATATTCAAAATTTTATCCGTGCGATCTCTGATATCGCTAACAATTGATTTTGATATTTGAAGCTGAGATTCGGCTTCCTCAGTAATGTGAGTTAGTTTTCCTGAAAGCACAAAAGTTGATTCTATAAGCGGGTTAAGTCTGTACGATAATCCCTGTATCTCCGTACTAATAGAATGCACCGATTTTACAATCTGATAAATGTAATAAATCAGTGCAACACAAAGAGCCGATGCTGATATGAGTAATATAATTGTTAAAATTTCTATTGTGTCCATCTTAATGACTTAATGATTCTTAGCTTCTTTTTTATAACTGTCTATTCCGACCTCAACTGAAGATTTCAATCTTTCAGCTTCTGATTCTATTTTTTCCTTGCCGGATTGTAAGGCATCTTTTGTTTTCACTTTTGCATCATTATACACACGTTCTGCATCCTTTAAAATCTCCCCGGGTTTTGATTTTACATCATTCATTATCATTGTGTATTTTCTTTTGCCTTCATTAATCATTTCACCGGCTTTCTTTTTCGTCTCTGCAAAATATTTATCTGCTTCATCTAAATATTCCCCGGACTTTTGTTTTATATCTTCTCTAAGTTCCTTGCCGCTTTTGGGAGTAGTTAATAATGCAACTATTGCCCCAATAGTTCCACCAGCTAAAAACCCAATAAGAAAACCTTTAACGCTATTATTTTGTGACATTGTATATTCCTTTCATTTAATTTTCTAACTAAATCAGTTATCCTGATAAAATTAACCGATTCGACTATTGAAATAATGAATAGTGCTTTTTACAAATTTTTGTCTAATTAGCTCAAACCACTATCCAAATAAATTGCGATTTTCTTAATCCTTTTTCGTGAAAATATCGTTCAGAGTATTTCCGATATAATCCAAACCGTCATTGAAATCTTTTTTGAATGTTTCCCAACTATCCTTTCCTTCATACCTATATTCACTTAGCCTTTTCCTTAGCTCAGCATTTTTTTGTTCCAATTCTATAACTTCCTTTTCATATTTAGCTTTGGATTTTCCACTGGCTGTTTTAATCAACGCTTTGAAATCACTAATTTTCTTTTCGTTAGCACTAATTTTTAATTCAGCATCTGTCTTGAATTGCTGCCACTCCTTCTCATATTGAACCTTAGCATCTATCAATTCCTGATTTGCTTTTCTTACATTTTCTTCAGCATCTTCTACTTTTTCTTTATTGTTATTACAACCTGTAAATACTGATCCCGCCATGAACAGGATAACTGCTGCGATGAAATATTTGTTTTTCATAATTCTCCTTTTGAATTGTTTAGGAATATTTATGTGATTTTATTTTATAAACCGGAAACTCACATATTTAGAGCACAATGAATTTCCGGCTAACCGCCTTCTAATATTTAGAAATTATTTTTTGAACTTCTTCTTTAGTTTTTCCAAGCTTTTTTTGTAACCTGCCCAATAATTCTTCTTCTTTACCTTTTATTAATAGCAAATCATCATCAGTAAGATTTGCATACTTTTGTTTTAGCTTACCGGATGCTTCATTCCAGTTTCCTTTAATTTCCAATTTATTCATTTGTTAATCCTTTGCAATTGATAAATAATTTACTTTATAGTTTCTTTTAATTACAAGCTATGATATTAAATAATTCTTGATTGTTCAATCGGGCAAAGGGATGAAAAAGGGACTAAACCTTATAGGTGATTTATCTACTAATGGTACTGATGGCAGAAAGCAGCATACTGGGATTCTTTTTTTTGATGGGCGGGGAAAATGGATCTTGCCTGGTTCCATTTTTTAATCAGCCGCAACTCATTTAGCTGTTTGTTATTATTTCTAAAAAAATTCCCAGCTGTAAATTATTCAAAATGAAGTTTACAGCTGGGAGGGAGAGATATATGATGCACTGCAATGATATAAAGAAATGTATGGCAAATCAATCGCCCAAAGGGATGAAAAAAGGATTACATCTTTCCGGTGAGGTTATCAGATTTTTATTCTGATACGTCAACACTAAGGTTAAATAAACGGATAATTAATGATGAGAGAAGAATAGAATTATACTTTTCTAACCAGGTATATTTAAAAAAATCCAGCTGAAATTATCATTACAATAATTTACAGCCGGATTGAGTCGTTATATGTACAATGAATTACCAAATAGGACTAGAAATCTGGTGCTTTGCGTTTTTACCTGATCACTTTGTTGGTGTGTTCATCGCACTACAACAATAAGCAGATATTTATAAGAATTCAATCAGGCAAAGGGATGAAAAAGGGATTAAACCTTATAGGTGATTTATCTACTAATAGTCTTGTTGGCAGAAAGCAGCATACCGGGATTCTCTTTCTTGATAGGAGGGGAAAATGGATCTTACCAAGTTCCATTTTTTTAATTAGTTGTATCTCATTTAGTTATTTGCTATTATTTATAAAAAAGTCCCCGCCGTAAATTTTAATGAAAATCGAATTACGGCCGGGATGGAGAGATATATGATGCACTGCAATCATATAAAAAAATGTGTGGCCTTTAGAAAAAAATCCAGCTGCAATGATCATTACAATAATTTACAGCCGGATTGAGCGTTATATGTACAATGAATTACCAAACAGGACTAGAAATCTGGTGCTATGCGTTTTTACCTGATCACTTTGTTGGTGTGTTCATCGCACTACAACAATAGGTAGAAATTTATAAGAATTCAATCGACCAAAAGGATGAAAAAAGGATTAAATCTCCTGGGTGAATAATTTTTCAATCAGTGTTTTTATCATTTAACTTTTTTCTTCCAACGTATTGGAGTAGAAACTTCATCCATCTTTTCTGATCCAAGCAGCACAGCAATCCATCTTGTGCTTTCACTGCTTTCAAATGCAAACTTCAATGCCATCGTCAGCGGTACAGAAAGAATTGCCCCTACCAATCCGAGCAAGCCTCCCCAAAAAATAAGTGACAGAAAGACGACCAGGGTAGAGAGCCTAAGTTTCCTGCCCATCAGACGTGGTTCTATAACATTACCTATTACAAAATTCACCACGATATATCCGGCTGCCACCAGCACTGCACTTCCAAATCCCAACTGAATAATCGCTAAAACAACTGCCGGAATAGCGGCAACAATAGATCCTATATTAGGAATGTAGTTGAGTAGAAAAGCCAGGAAACCCCAAAGTATTGGGTAATCTACACCAAGAATGAACAACCAAAACGCTATCAAAATACCTGTGGCTAAGCTGATGAGAGTTTTAATAACCATGTAGCGTTTCATATCATTAGCGAAGTGTGTGAACTGAGGGAATACCTGTTTAGGATCACCAAGTACAGCACGGAGTTTTTGGGGAAAGCTTGAAACTTCAAGCAAAATGAATACTACTGTAAGCAGAATTAAAACAAGATCAGAAAGTACAGAACTCAATCCCGAAAGCAAGCTAGCAGTATGCTTTAGTAACATTTCCGGTTTTACATAATCTAGTAATATTTTTTGAGTACCTGAAAAACCTTTGCTTCTTAAATATGCACTAAGTTCCAGTACTTGTTCACGAATACGCGCCTGCAATAAGGGCAATTGATCAATAAAACCGCTAAAGGATGAGCCAATTTGTACGCTAATCAGAAGGAGAATGGCTATCATAACAGCCATAACAATCAAAACGGCGAATATAGATGGAATATTTTTTTCCTTTAACCAGAGTACCGGCGGTGTCCCAAGAAGGGCAAGAAAAAAAGAGACCAGGAACAGAACCACAATGGACTGCGCGAGACTGACTCCTGCAATAATTATTACAAGTGCTGCAGCACTAATGAGAATACGAAATCCTCGGGAAGAATTAATTTGCTCGGTCATAGATTTATGTAACTATTCCTTGAGCTTTAAATAAAAAAGCATTAGAAAAATTTAGAGTTTATACGTTACTATGATTGCAGCGTGCTAAAATATTTCTACATTTAGCAAATACTTAGATTGCCCGACGTCCTTTAACGAGATTAACTACAATTAAGATTAGTGCAATTACGAGCAGAACATGAACTACTCCGCCCATTGTGTACGAAGTTAGAAGCCCGAGTAACCAGAGAACTACAAGAACAACTGCGATTGTGTATAACATTTTATGTTTCCTTTCAGGTTAAATAATAATATTTCAATCCTGTATGAATGTATGAATAGTTAAGAAGCAGTTCAATCGGGCGAAGGGATGAAAAAGGGACTACATCTTTTAGGTTAGTTTATTTAATGTTTCAAGATTAGAACTATTTTTATATTAATATTTATGGTAATGCGAGAAGCCATATTTAAAAATGGCAAGAGTTAAGGAAAAAACTTAAAGGAAAATGTAGTTGGGGAAAAAGTAAAAAAAGACCCGAATAAATTCCGGGTCTAGTTTTACCATTAATTGTTAATGATTCTTCACAATTTGTCTGTTGTGCGTTCGACAACAATCTCTACCCGACGATTGTTCGCCCTGCCTTCGGCGCTGTTATTGTCCGAAACAGGTCTCTCTTCACCGATTCCTTGAGTATGAATAAGAGCACTCGGGTAACCGCGCGAGATCAGATATGAGCGCACTGTATCCGCACGTCTTTGAGACAACGAAATGTTATACTCGGCCGATCCCTGTGAGTCAGTGAAACCTTCAATAATGAGGTGTTTTTCTTTGGTGACCAGGAGCGCATCAGCTACTTTGTTTAGACGATCCTGTGCTGCCGGTAAAAGTGTCGATTCGTTTGAAGCAAAAAGAACACTGCCTGAAAGTGTAATTACAAGACCACGTTCCTCTTCCTTAACTGCTGCAAGCTCAGCAAGTGCTGCAGCCGCAATCAATTCGGCATCAATACGTGCTTGTTGCTCAATAGAAAGCTGCTCTGTTGTGTTCTTCACAATTTCTGCTTGAGCTACTTCGTAATCTTTTTCAGCCTTTTCGGTAGCTGCATTTTCAGCAAATGTAACAGCAAGTGCACCGGCTAACTTTGATTTGCGATCCGCTACATATGCGAGATCACGCGTTATATAAGAATCAGAATCTTCTAGAAAAGATTTCTCAGCTAGGTCGAGTGCTACTTGTGCCTTGTGCAGTTCTGCTGGCACTAATTGTCCTGCCTGCCCTGTGCTTGCGATCTGGAAAGCCTGACGTGCGTTGACCAGCTCCTGTGGCGGCATGGTCGCGCTGCAGCTAATCAACAGTCCGGCAAACGCTAGTGTAATAAAATATTTAATGAGTTTCATAAGTTAATTCCTTTCGTTAGGTAAGTTGTGTTCTAGTCTAAGTTTTTTTACACGCTCTATTGCATCTGCCGCTTCCTTCTTGTCGGCATCACTTCTGGATAAAGCCACAGCCAGTTCACCGTCTGCGCTTGCACGCAATAGCATTGACTCTGCTTCTTCCTTATCACCATTTTCTGCAAAAGTCTGGGCTTTCACCAACTCTTCTTTTGCCAGTTGTAAATAGAGAGATGCGTTGGAAATATCAGCCGCACCAACCTCCTCAGCTGCACGAATTGATGATGTGGATGATTCTTCATCGACCACAACCGCATTGCTTCCGCAACCTGCAATAAATAGGCCGGTGAGAAGACTCCCAGCTAATATGGCAATTTTAATATGATTCATTGATTACTCCTTCTTAATTATAATTTAACATTATTTTCAATTCTTGTTATTCGAGAACGGAAAATCACTTTTTAATTTCAAAATAATGTATCGATGAAAAATTCTATATGCTATAGAGCGAAAGGATGAAAGAATAGTTAATACCTTAATTGAAAATAAACAGGTTGGGCGAGTTTGGGGTTTCGGTTTAGTGCAATTTTATTCCCTCCTTTTAAATTTCTATGTGATACTTGATCAAGAGATAATACTATTTAATCAGGCAATGGGGTGAGAAATCAACTATATCTTTCAGATGAGTCAATCTTTATATGATTTGATTTAATCAAGGATTATCAATAAACAGGAGGTTTGTTCTGATAAACGTTAAACTTTTTCTCCTTCAGAGTACTTTGGATAAACTCTATATAAAATTTTTATAGTTAAAGCCCCAGCAGCCAGCTATCTTGCGCCTTCTTCATAAATAATTCAAACTCGGCTAAACCGTTTTTCAGATTAATCAAAGTAGAATCAAGATTTTGCCCCATCGCTTGATCCATAAGCAGCTTACCTATCATGCCTTCTCCCGATTGTATGTTATTAGTAATCATAGACAAATCATATGTGATACTAGATGTATTATCAATAGTTTTATTTAATCTTACAAGAATACTGTCCAGCTCATTTGTTTTCTCCATAAATGTTCTAAATCCAACTGAACCGTCTTTTAAATTGATAATAGTAGATTGGATATCCTCCCTCCACGTTTTATCCATCATCAGTCTACCGATTGTTCCTTTTCCTGATTCAATATTGGTAGAAATCTTAGCAAGGTCACCTGTGATGTATGCTGTATTATCCATAGTTGATTTTAGTGATTTCATAATATCGTCTACATCGATTGGCTGAGACGTTGCGATAACATCATCATTTTCAATAGTCTTTTCCCCGCCAGTTCCAGGACTAATAACTAAAACTTTGTTGCCCATAAGTCCTTCCGAGCCAATACCTGCAACTGCATCCTTCTTAATAAACTGCCTGATGTTTTCATCAACAAGTATAATTACTTTTACTGAAGTATCGCTAATTATACTGATGTTATCAATGGTCCCCACATTTATTCCTGATAACCTTACGTTGTTACCAACCTGAAGTCCGGCAACATCTTTAAATACTCCACTGAGACGAAAAGTGCTTCTGAATAATTGCTGCTTCTCACCGATAAAATATATTGCTAAGATAAATATTAAGATTCCAAGCGAAATAAATATTCCGAGCCTGATTTTATGACTTACTTTCTTTTTCATTTGATTAACTCCTGCTTAATTGCCTGATCTATTATTCAAAAAATGATCTTACCCATGGGTCTGCGGATTTCTCAAGATCCTCGAATGTTCCTTCTGCTGCACATACTCCATCCTTTAAAACTATGATTCGATTAGCTGTTAGCCTGGTACATTCAATATCGTGAGTAATTATAACGGAAGTGGTGTTATATTTTTTTTGTACTTCAAGAATGAGATTACTTATTTCTTTTGATGTTATAGGATCCAACCCGGTTGTAGGTTCATCATAAAGCATTATCTCAGGTTTCAGAATTAATGTTCTGGCTAAACCCAAACGCTTACGCATACCGCCGGAAAGTTCTGAAGGCGTTTTATCAATTGCCTTATCAAGTCCAACATCGCTTAATGCTTCTTTTACTATTGATTCTAATTTATCCTTTGGTATTGAACTCAATTGTTTTCTTAATGGGAATTCCAGATTTTCTCTTACTGTCATTGAATCATAAAGAGCACCGCTCTGAAAAAGAAAACCGACTTTTTTTTGTGTTTCAATCAGTTCTTTCTCCTTCAGTTCAGAAATATTCTTACCATAAATTAGAAGCTTTCCATCATCAATCTCAACTAATCCAACAATACATTTAATAAGTACTGATTTACCGGTTCCTGATTGCCCAAGTATTGCAAGGTTTTCTCCTTTAGTAATTACAAGGTTAATATCCCGTAGTACGTGATTATTCCCGAACGACTTCTTTAGATGTTCCATCTTAATCACAACATTACCGTTCGGCTTATAATCAGTTTTGGTTTTTACTTCTATTTTTGCTGAATTCTCTAGCATTTTTCTAATTTATTAATTTAGTTTTGAAGCACACTTGTAACTTGCACTGCTATCATATCTATTATGAATACCATCAGTGATCCTAACACTACGGCTGAGTTTGCAGCTTTCCCGACACCTTCAGTACCTTTATTTGAATAATATCCTTTGTAAGTTGCGATGAGCCCGATCGCAAACCCGAAGAAAAAAGTTTTGATGACTGCAGGGAACAAATCACCAAATTCAAGACTTTGAAATATCTGAGAAAAAAACAAGTAGGAACTAACATTTCCTTTTATGTTAACTCCGACAAATGACCCCATCAGCCCGACTCCGTCAGCAAAAATTACTAACAATGGAAGCATGAATGTTGCAGAAAGGATTCTTGTGACAACTAGATATTTGAATGGGTTATTATCCGACACCTGCATCGCATCAATTTGTTCGGTAACATTCATTGAAGCCAGCTCTGCACCAATACCCGATCCTACTTTTCCAGCAAAGATTAGCGCGGTTATAACAGGTCCTATTTCGCGTATAATTGAAACAGCCACCATCGCAGGCAACAATGATTCAGATCCAAACTTTGCCAAAGTAGGTCTTGATTGAATTGTTAGAACTAGTCCAATGATAAATCCCGTAATAGCTACCAATGGAAGTGATTTGTAGCCAATCAGAAAAGATTGCTTCATCAATTCATTAAACTCATAAGGCGGTTTAATTACTTCTTTAAAAAAACGCAAAGTGAAAATTGTAAGCGAGGTTACTTCTAAAAAGAATTTTTTAAATACTGAATCGGGAACGATTTCCGTAGATTCTTCCATTATAACTTCGGCTTGCTTGTTTTCACTATAGGACTGCTGTGCAACTATTTTCGCCATTTAGTTCATTTCCTTGATAATTAAAAATTACCCGCACTTCCATTTTGGAATAGCCTGATTACCGCTCTAATCTTCACTTTATTACTTAATTGATGGTAATATCTGTATATGATGATATGTAGAAAAAACAATTTGCACAATACGGCAAAGGGATGAAAAGGGGTCTACATCTATCGGATAATTATCGCAGATGAGTGACTAAAAAAATTAACATGTTTGAAATATTTTGCACTAAGGCAATTTTATCTTGCACGTTATATTTTTTGGAATCTAGTTTTACCTTGGATAGCCACTTAACTGACGATTCTAATAAACAATTATCAAAGCAATAAAAGTCGCAGTTAAATACAACAAAATGCCGAAGGCAAACCAAGTATCACGTTTTGAATTAGTTAATACTCTTGTTTTATATTTTTTATGTTTCATTGCAGTGACAAAATGCATCTATTTAGCTGACAATTCAATCGACCAAAAGGATGAAAAATGGATTACTCCTATTGGATGAGAGATAACCTCCACTCTTAGTTGAGTAACACGGTTCCCGTTAGTTACCCTGACCAATCTTATAAAAATTGCGTCTGGTGATTTCTCTTAACAGGACTAATTAAATCGCACTGAAAACCTGCCGGGTGATATGGAAAATAAAAAAGAGGCTGTTTCAAAAGCGCAGCTTCTTAATATTTTTTTCTTCATTGTTTTCTAGAAACATTTAATCCTTGTTAGAGTCCTTGGACTCCAACGGAGTCTTCGACCTACGGGATTATAAAAACGAAGTCTCGTTAGTGACGAAATCTTTATAGAAAAAAGAACATAATGACAAATAGAAGTCCCGTCAGGGATGACATATTAAAGGAAGAAAAACAAAACCAAATGAAAATGAAAATGAAAATGGAGATATGAAATAATGACAAGAGTAACAGGTGCAACTGTTAAAATGGAAAATGGGTTTGTTCAATCACGAAAGATGATTCTTTGGATATAGTCGAATCTTACAAACCAATACTTTTACTGCTCAAAGAGGTTTTTTCTTTAATTAATGAAGCACCGCTCAATCCGCCAATTAAAAGAATTAGTAGAATGATATAGATAAAGTTACTTTTCCGGCTAAATGTGGTTTCATAATTATCTGGTGCTTCCAGGCTTTAATTTTTACTCAGCGGTTTCAAAGTTTTTTTTTTGAACTTATCCGCTTTTCTGCTTTCTGCCATTTTTATCTGTTCTTGTGCAAACCTTTCAGTTTTTGCTTTTTCCATCTCGATAACTTTGAGTGTTTCTACTTCTTCCGCTTTAAATTCAGATTGCAAAACAACAATATTAGCTTCCGTTGCTGCACGTTTAAGTTCTAGCCCTGATCGCTTGCGCTCGATTTCCTGCTGACGTAATATTTGTGCTTCATGGTTTTTTGCTTCTTGTGTTAATCTGGCAGAGCCGGTTAATACACCTTCCGGACCAACATATACATCAAGCAATTCAATACCATGCTCTGTAAGAATAAATTCACGGATTTGGTTTGAATGGTTCATTCCGCGTGATTTAAGAATATATAATCCTCTGTTACGTTCGCCACCAATTTCAATATCACGTAACAGAAGCCAGGTATCTATCAATGATGATATTGCCATATCTGTAAATTCCTGGTTTTTAGATGCATTGGTGAGACTTGTAAAGAGTGCCGTGATATTTCTCATTTTTAAATAATCTACAATCCGCAGCAGCATTATTTTAACTTCGGTTTGATTTTCTCCCATAATAAATGCATCTATAGGATCAAGAACTACAATTTGCGGGTTAACTTTATTAATTAATTTAAGAGTAGTCGTTAGATGATGTTCCAATCCAAAAAGTGTCGGACGCGTTGCATGAAAGTGAAGCAATCCTTTTTTAACCAACGGCTCTAATTGTATTCCAATAGAAGACATATTGCGCATATATTGGCTGGGAGATTCTTCGAAAGCAAAATACAGTACGTTCTCCCCTCTCTTACATGCTGCTTCAACAAATTGTGCTGCAAGGCTCGTCTTGCCGGTACCTGCAGTTCCTGAAACAAGCACAGTACTTCCCCGATAGTAACCTTTACCGGAGAGCATTGTATCAAGTCGCGGAATACCGGTGGAAATTCTTTCTATGGATGAAATATGATTTAATCCAAGCGAAGTTACAGGCAGAACAGAAAAACCATCCTCATCAATTAAGAATGGATATTCGTTAGTACCATGTGTTGAACCGCGATATTTAACAATTCGTAATCGTCTTATTGATGATTGATCAGTCACACGATGATCCAGCAGAATTACGCAATCGGAAACGTACTCTTCCAAACCCTGACGTGTCAGCGCAGCATCACCTTTCTCACCCGTAACAATTGTAGTAACTCTTTTCTTTTTTAGCCAGCCGAATAACCTCCGCAGTTCTGTTCGTACCACTGTGGGATTTGGCAGTGCAGTAAAAAGTGATTCTATCGTATCCAATACAACACGCTTAGCACCAATGCTTTCAATAGCATGATGAATACGAACAAACAAACCTTTTAAATCGTATTCACTGTTCTCTTCTATTTCCCCCCGCTCAACGTGGATGTGCTCAAGCCAAATCTTTTTGCGTTTGATAAGCCCGGCCAAATCAAATCCCAGAGAAGAAACGTTTGCTGTAAGTTCTTTTTCTGTTTCCTCGAATGAAATAAATACGCCCGGTTCGTCGTAGAGAATTGCACCGCGAACGAGAAACTCCATCGCAAAAAGAGTTTTACCACAGCCTGCCCCTCCGCACACAAGTGTCGGTCTGCCTTTTGGTAATCCTCCTCCCGTGATTTCATCAAATCCCTGAATGCTTGTAGGAGATTTTGGAAGAGTCTTTCGCTGAAATTTTAATTTTTTTTTCATAAGATTTTACCTTTATATATCTGTATTTCCCTTCTCATCAAAAAATCTGTTATGATAACATGACTTATTGATTTTTTTCACAGGGTTTTGTTTTATACAAATTGCGTTATAATAAAAAGAACAATACTAGTAATAGTTCAAAAACTATTTGATAATTTCAATTTAGCCCTCCGATATTTTTTTGAAATGAAAACCATAAATTGTAAACAGAATTGCTAGTGAAAACAACTGCGGTTTCCTGAAAAGAGACCAGAAGAATAATTTCCAGTAATATATTCTTTCCTCACCGATAACGCCCAGCTTAAATATTGATCTGAAAAGCGCAAGTATATAATTAGGATTGAGGTGAAATACTTTTTTCTTTTTTGGTTCAAACTCTTTCATAAAGCGCATAACTCTTTCATAATAA
>DATIJX010000004.1:0-3555 GCA_035478175.1 Ignavibacteriaceae bacterium | reverse complement strand
TACTGCATCCGAAAGACATATTTCCTGCTTCCACTGACCATTAAAATTACCTGTCAGGCTATGCGTGTACCACACCTCGCCCATTGATTCATATACTAAGTGATAAATACCATTATCCGTACGAACCAGTTTACGTTGTGAACCGCTGCTTATTCCGTTAGAGTCATCTGAGCGTAAGTTACCTTTATATTTTGCCCTCCACTCCGGAGCAGTGCTTTCCGAAACTTGTTCTTCTCTTATACTGGGTATTGAACCATCTTCCCATTTTATAAAATTCCAATTTGTTCCGTAGAAATCTTGTATTGTCTGGTAAGCTTGAGCTCTATAAATAGCGGGAACATTTTCATCATCATAAAGAAAAGCATTTTCATAAAATGGAGAATTTCTATCAATGAAATCTCCCGGTAATGTTATTTCACCAAATTGGATAGTCCAGCCATCACCACCTTCAAGATAATTTCTTACTGTAAGTGGTTTTGTTTGTTCGAATTTTGAATTTATTGTCTTGGTTATCTCCGCAACAAAATTTTCATTCTTGATTCTTGAACCATTAATTATCGGGTCTAGTACAGATTGCCACTTATAAAATTTCCATTCGTTAACTAGATTAGGTGATTCAATGCTATGATAATTTAAATATAAAGGCATGGTTTGTGGTAGATTTGTATGTTGAATACCATCAACATATATATTGCCAAGAGTATTGTTGCTATTTACATCATTATATACCGTAATATTATTATTAAGATTTATTGAATGGTAATATAATATATGATACGGGTCGGTGGGGGTAGTTTTTGTATATGCATAAGCAATCTCGTCCGGAGTATTTTTTATTTGAATGTAATCTCCTATAAAATTATACGCAATGGATGAGCCTTTGCTAGGATCGAAGTATTCACTATCTGCATTAATAATTCCAAAACTTTCTCCATTGTCCGAAGAAAATACAACTGACATTTTAGTATAAAGATTATTATAATCATCGAGGCTATTATAAAATAAACAATAAATATTCCCGATTTCGCTGCAGGTGATAGATGGAAAGAATTGATCCCCGTCATTCAGAAATAAGTCCGCTCCATTTTCTTCCCAATCTAATAATCTATGTTGTGTCCAATTTGTACCATCATTGGTTGAACGGTACAGAATTAAATCTGAATTATCTTTGTCGGTATAACCGATGGGGTGATTTTTATTTTCTCTAAAATTAACAACAGTATAAATGTAACCATTTTGATTGTTTATAGTCATACTTGGAACAGGGTGGATTCTAAATGATCTTTCTCCTGAAGTCTCTTCGTACTTTAATACGTACTTTTCCTGATTTGCAGATTCACGAAAATATCCTGGGGCATTAAGATTTGTAGTGATTGTTGAAATTGTAAAAGTTTGCCCATAATTTGTTGATTTCGCCAACTTCAAATCAAATGTCTCATCACTCTGATTAAAATTATTCAGAATTGCATACGCAACAAAAATTTTACCACCATTCCCTGTAAGTATAAATGGCGAGAAAATACCGTCCTCGCTAACCAATTCATCAGGCTGGGAAAATATCGTTCCACCATCTGTTGATCTTGAGAACATTAATTTATCCGCCTGTCCATATTCAGCCCATATTAAATAGATATAGTTAGTATACTTATCTATCGCTATCCACTCCTTGTCGGCCTGACTCACACCTACAGCGTCGCTTACCTGAATTTCAGTAGACCAGCTTTGCCCGAGATCAGTCGATTTTGTTATATAAATTTCAAAATCTGATTTTGACAAATAACTAAAAAAAATACTACCGGAATTATCAAACTCAATAACCGGATCCGCTGCATTGGCAACTGTTTTCTTCAGGTTCCAGGTAGATCCGCTATTGGTACTTACACTCACAATTAATTGTCCTCCGCTTGGCGGATATTCTATTACAGCAGTCGCTAGTATATTGTAATTGTTGGGATGGGCAGCAATAGTTGGCTCAGCTTGTCTATAACCACTATACTTTACCTGAACCTGTGCTTTAAGTATGATTGTGATAATGAGGAAGGACATTAAAAAAAGAGTTAGTAATTTCATTTTATTTCCTCCTGTTAATTTATTGTTCCAATAATTGTTATTGCCCGGTTTTCATCGACACCGACGATAAACACTTTATGCTGACTACTCCAAACAGAATACAATATTCTGTATCTGCCATTTGGTACTTCAAAATCATCAATATCTTGCCAACTTATCCCATTAAAATGAGTGATCTCACCAAAATCGCCAGCCGTAAATATATTGTTTATATTACTACCCCTTACTTTTACTATACCTCTCGTTCTTCCAGGGATATAAACTTGCTGAAGTGATGAACCATCATATTCTAATAAAGAGGTTCCCCCTATTATTAAGTTTCCTGATAAAGCTGACCATAAGGTTGTACTGAAAATTCCGATATCATCATAAATTTTATTCCATTCGGAACCATTAAACTTGTAGAATGAGCTTCTTACACCTGAGATTGGAACAAGGTAAATTTCATTTGAAGACTTTCCCCAAATCGCGGTTATTTTAGTTGTAATTCCTAAATTTGTTTTATTCCACTCAATTCCATCCCAATGAATAATCGTTCCTTGATCTCCAACTGCCCAAACATCATTTGGTGCATTACCCCATATGCCACGCAATGCCCAGACAGTATCATTCGCTATAGGATCGTAGAAAAAATTTCTTACATTCCAAACCCCACCATCCCATATTCCAACTACTCCATATGCACCAAATTCACCAACAACAAAAATATTGTTTTCATCAAATCCGAATATCCCCTGTTTAATTCCTGCAAATGTTGGAAACGTACTCCATTTAGTCCCATTCCATTTTATAATACCGGAACCACCCTCAGGAAGATCAACATACCCAATTGCCCACACATTATTTTCATCCAATCCCCAAACATCATACAGGAAATCGCCTGGCTGGCCAAGCGTGTCTATCTGCCAGCTTATGTTGTGGCTTGTTGGCGAAAGGGTTTGTGTTATTACGGTTAGGCTTGTATCTTTTAGTTCATTGTTGTCATTATATGCTTTTATTCTGTAGCTGTAATTTGTTCCGGTAGCGAGACTGTCACCATCATTATCATCAGTATAGGTTGTATCCGCTCCAAACAAATAAAATACTTTAGTTACCTCAGTTCCGGCTTCATCTTTTCTTATAAGATCATAATGGAAGGTGTTCAAAGTATCTTCTTCGGCTTTATTCCACTTAAGGTTTATTCGGTATAAGTCAGTCCATTCAACTGAAAGAATTATTGTGTTTTTAGTTCCATCGGGTTCAACTGGAGGAGGCTTAACAGGTGGTTCTTCTTTGCAGGCAAATAAAACAATCATCAAAAAAAATAACCTTAATACAACTGCACAAATACTTTTCATTCTTAACTCCAAAAACTAAATTTTATTTAGTCTTAATTTATAGTTTCATCAGAAGAGAGAGTAATGAAAAAAGCATATCAAAAATCATACTACTAAACGTAACTGCGTTTACGCCAAAAAATCAACTCAAAAAAAAAAAAAAAAAAAA
>DATIJX010000003.1:0-28958 GCA_035478175.1 Ignavibacteriaceae bacterium | reverse complement strand
AAAGAAGAGCAAAAAAATTATGTGCTCATTAATTTTTCATTCGAGAATAAAAATTTTGAAGAATTAATTACAACTGCATATAAAAATATTGATAAAAATTTAATCGAAGGATGTTTGATTTTGTATCACGCTGGAAGTGATTCAGTTTCTGCTGAATATAGAACAAAATCATTGGGAAATTTTAAGAATGTTGAGAGACTTGAGGAAGCAATAAGATCTATCAGGTTAAAAATGAAACTTGAAAAGGAAGGAGTAGACACCAGGCTAATAAACTATTTTCAAGAAAGAGTTGTTGTTAAACAAATGCAAGTAGATAAAGAAGGAAAAGTCTCTGAAGGAGATTTTATCACAACTTTTTTTGTTTCGATTATTTTCATTTTATTGCTGATGATGATGGTTGTTTACACCGGGCAAATGCTTGTAAGAAGTATGATAGAAGAAAAATCAAGCCGGTTGATTGAAATGCTCGTTTCAAGCATAACACCAGATGAACTCCTTACCGGTAAAATAATTGGACTTAGCTTGCTTGGACTAACACAAATATTTATTTGGTCTGTCATAGGAATTAGCCTTGTTGCCGGTGCCCTGATACCGCTAACAGCATTTAACAATATCGTTCCAATGCTGTTCTATTTTATACTTGGGTTTTTGTTTTATTCCAGTTTATTTGTTGGTATTGGTTCAACTGTAAATACTGAGCAGGAAGCCCAGCAAATAACCACGTATCTTAGTCTGATATTAATGCTCCCGGTTGTTATGGCAATGCCGGCAATCCAAAATCCGGACTTCATAGTCACGAAAATATTTTCCTACATACCTCTGACTATACCAACGGTTATGATACTTCGTTTAAACATTGGAAATGTTTCTGAACTGGAAATATTTCTGACATTTGCAATTTTAATTTTTTCAATTTTTATTGTCACAAAACTCAGTGCAAAGATTTTCAGAATTGGAATTTTATCTTATGGGAATAAACCAACACTAAAAGAAATTTTTAAATGGATAAAAGAATAAGAATTAGCATTTTGGTAGTGTGAGGTATTTTTTTGATTAATTCACCAAATAAAAATTCTGTTATAATTGTTGCAGATTCGCCAATTATTAATCCAAAAGAAATTAAAGCATACCCGAATTTATCTGTCAACTATTCCGTTTACCTTAACACATTACTTTATTCTAACTGGCTTGAAATTTTTTCCGCACTAAAAGAACAAGTTGAAATTTATACATTGCTTAATGAAAAAGATATGGAATTTATTCCCAAATACTTTTTACCTGATAGTGATCATACCATAACTTATAATGAACCACAGCTTACTAATCTTATTGAATATCTTCTAAAGCAACCAATATCTCCCAACTCAAAATCACTTGTTTTGTTTTACAACTCGATTGGATTGAGGCAAAATGATATTCTGAGAATATTCAACTTACTTCAGGCAGAAGAACCATCAATCGTAATTGGCAAGTCGGTTCATGACAAAATTATATTAGCTTGTACTAACGGACTGGATGGAGAATTAATTGACTCAATATTAGCGGTGAAGAAAAATTATGACGATTACCTTAACTATGTATCCAGCAAGGATATTTTTATTCATACTCTCGATGGTTTTTTATCGATTGATAATTTTGAAGACATCAAAAAGCTTTATATTGAACTATCAAAAAAAGAAAGTCTCTCATATTGCAGTCAAAAAATGCATGAGAATTTTAATGACCTTTTCATCGAATATAAAGAGCTGTTAAATGTCTAAAATTGGAATCTTCGGTGGAACTTTTGACCCAATACACCTGGGACATTTAATCACCGCCCAATCGGTGCGAGAGTTGCGAAATCTTGAAAAAATTATTTTCATACCGGCTTTTATCTCGCCCCATAAAAGCGATGCAAAAACTAGTTCCCCGAAAGACCGACTAAATATGATTAAGCTTGCGGTTGAGGGAATTCCGTTTTTTGATTATTCAGACATCGAAGTAAAAAAAGGCGGGGTTTCATTTAGTGTCGATACATTGAGAGAACTTAAGAAACAGTACACTGAGCTTGAGTTTATAATTGGGTATGATAATATTTTTACTTTCCACACCTGGAAAGAACCAGATGAAATATTAAAGCTGGCAAAGATAATTGTTTTAAAAAGAAGGTCTTCTCACCCGCCAGAGTTTGAAGATAAATATTACCATCAGGCAATTTTCGTGGAGACCAGAGGAATAGAGATTAGCGCAACTGACATTCGTGAAAGAGTGAAAAGTGAATTACCGATTAATTTTCTTGTTCCACCAGATGTAATGGAATATATTTACAAACAAAAATTATATGTCGAATAAAATGAAAATATTAGTTACAGGCGGTGCCGGTTTCATTGCCTCACAAATTGCTGATGCTTACATTCGTGAAGGACACGAAGTTCACATCCTCGATAACCTCTCCACTGGATTTGAAAAGAATATTAATCCAAATGCACATTTCATAAAATCAGATATTTCTTCTCCCGCGATTTTAGATTTGTTTGGAAAAGAGAAGTTTGATATTGTAAATCACCACGCTGCACAAATTGATGTCAGAAAATCTGTGAACGATCCTATCTTTGATGCTAATACAAACATACTTGGTACTATTAATTTACTTCAGTGCTGCATCAAGACAGGCATTAAGAAATTTATGTTTGCTTCAACTGGCGGTGCAGTTTATGGTGAGCAGGAATACTTCCCTGCTGATGAAAAACATCCGACTAATCCAGTATCGCCTTATGGCATAACCAAGCTCACGATAGAAAAATATTTATTTTTTTATAAAAATGAGTACGGTTTAAATCACACAATACTCAGGTATGCAAATGTTTATGGACCTAGACAAAATCCATTTGGTGAGGCAGGTGTTGTTGCAATCTTCACAAGCAAATTGTTGAAAAATGAAAATCCAATTATCAACGGTGAAGGGAAACAAACACGGGATTATGTTTTTGTTGAGGATGTTGTTAGAGCAAATGTTATTACACTTAATTCTAATTCATCTGATATTTACAATGTAGGAACAAATGTTGAAACAAGTGTAAATGAATTATTCACAAAATTAAACGAAATTGCCGGAGGTAAAGCGATTGAAAAGCATGGACCTGCCCCAAAAGGTGAACAGGCCAGAAGCGTAATCACATCTGAGAAACTTTTCAATAAGTTTAACTGGAAACCATCAATTCAAATTGATGAAGGCTTAAGAAAAACCTTCGATTATTTTAAATCTAATATTTAGTACAAGCTTTGTTTTACAAAGAACTATCAGAAAAAGTTTTTAACAATGAGCGAAGAAAAGTTGCGAGAGCAATTTCAATTGTTGAAGATTATAATTCTGAAGCTTCTGAATTATTAAAGCAAATTCATTCCCATGTTGGCAAAGCATATCGAATTGGAATCACCGGTCCCCCAGGTGCTGGTAAAAGTACAATCACAAATCAACTGACCAAATTATTTCGTCGAGAAGGAAAAAAAGTAGGGATTATTGCTGTTGATCCAACAAGCCCTTTCACTGGAGGTGCATTGCTTGGTGATAGAATCAGGATGAACGAAATTGGAAACGATGAAGCAGTTTTTATACGGAGTATGGCAACAAGAGGAAGCCTTGGCGGCTTAAGCAGAAAAGCAATTGACGCCGCCGATGTTCTGGATGCTGCTGGATATGATTACATAATTCTTGAAACAGTTGGTGTTGGACAGTCAGAACTTGACATCGTTCAGGCAGCAGATACTACAATTGTTGTACTCGTTCCTGAATCCGGAGATTCTGTTCAGGCAATGAAAGCTGGCTTAATGGAAATTGCTGATTTCTTTATTCTTAATAAAAGTGATAGACCCGGTGCAGATCAGGCAGTTGCTTCACTTCAAACTATTTTGATGATGAAAGATCATGATGAAAAATCCTGGATGCCTGGTATAATAAAAACAGTCGCTTCTGAGAATAAAGGTATTAATGAAATTGTCAAGGAAATAGAAAGACACAAAAAGTTTATGCAAGATCAGAACCTCTTTCTCACAAAGAGAGAAAATCAAACTAAGAACAGGATAAAGGAAATCGTCGAGAATAAAATTAAGGAAGAATTGTGGAGCGAAAGTGGCGAAAAATCTTTAAATTCAGCATTAGAAAAAGTTATTCTTGGCAATTTATCACCCTATCATATTGCAGAAGAGATTATTGAAAACTTCATCAGCAAAAAAATATATAAGTAAGTCAGCAATTTTTATAGACTATTGCAAGGGGTAATCTTATGGAATCTACCAACAACTCATTTCTAATCGAACTCACAGAAAACCAGATTCTAATCCGAGATACTATTCGGGACTTCGCACAGAAAAAAATAAAACCAAAAGTAATGGAGTGGGATGAAGCGCAACATTTTCCAATGGAAATTTTTCGCGAGCTGGGTGAACTCGGTTTTATGGGAATCATTTTCCCGGAAGAATATGGCGGCGCTGGATTAGGCTATGTTGAATTTGTAATCATCATTGAAGAACTTGGTATAGTTGATCCTTCAATTTCTCTTTCAGTTGCAGCACACAACGGTCTTTGTACAAATCATATTTTCAGGTTTGGTAATGAACAGCAAAAGAAAAAGTATCTGCCTGATTTAGTCTCAGGAAAAACTATCGGGGCATGGGGATTGACAGAATCTTCTTCAGGAAGCGATGCAGCCAGCCTAAAATCAATAGCAGAAAAAAAAGGAAATAAATACATCCTTAACGGTAACAAAACGTTTACAACTCACGGTGCTTCTGCTAAAACTATTGTTGTCGTAGCTATAACTAATAAAGATGCAGGTAAGAAAGGGATCTCAGCTTTCATTCTTGAACAGGGAATGCCAGGTTTGATTGTTGGTAAAAAGGAAAACAAGCTTGGAATGAGAGCCAGTGAAACTGTCCAGCTAACTTTTGAAAATTGTGAAGTGGCAGCAGAAAACTTACTTGGTGAAGAAGGAATGGGTTTCATTAATGCTATGCAAGTATTGGAAGGTGGAAGAATTTCTATTGCCGCTGTTAGTTTAGGTTTGGCTCAAGGATGTCTCAATGAATCATTAAAATATTCTCAGGAAAGATTTCAATTTGGCAAACCATTATCCGCTTTCCAGGCAACACAGTTTAAGTTGGCCGATATGAAAACTCACATTGAAGCGGCAAAATTGCTAACAATGCGTGCTGCAAAAATGAAAGATGATGGTCTGCCAAATATCAAAGAAGCAGCTATGGCAAAACTCTTCGCAAGTGAAATAGCGGAAAAAGCTGCTAGTGAAGCAGTCCAAATTCACGGCGGTTACGGATTCACCAAAGATTATCCTGTTGAAAAATATTTTAGAGATGTTAAACTATTAACTATCGGTGAAGGCACTTCTGAAATTCAGAGAATAGTAATTGCTAGAGAATTATTAAAATGAAACCAGTCGGAACTCAAATAAAAGAAGACGAAGCTTACCTAAAGCGAGCTGACTATCAAAAAGAACTTTTAAGAAAGCTTATCGCTGAAAAAGAAAAAATTAAACTCGGCGGTGGACTCAAAGCAATCGAGAAACAAAAAGAAAAAGGTAAGCTGTCAGCGAGAGAGAGAATTAATCTTCTCATTGATGATACACCTGCCACAGCGAAGAGCTCTGGCGAAGCCGGGAAGGAATTTTATGAGTTAAGCACTTTTGCCGCTTATGAAATGTATAAAGAATATGGCGGCGCTCCATCTTCAGGGACAATTTATGGTATTGGAAAAATAAGCGGGCGCCAATGCGTTATCGTCGCAAACGATGCAACTGTAAAAGCAGGTGCATGGTTTCCAATAACTGCAAAGAAAAATCTTCGTGCACAGGAAATTGCAATGGAGAATCACCTGCCTATAATTTATTTAGTTGACAGTGCTGGTGTTTTTCTTCCTCTGCAGGATGAAATTTTTCCAGATAAAGAACACTTCGGAAGGATATTTCGTAATAACGCTGTAATGTCTTCAATGGGGATTCCTCAAATTGCAGCGATAATGGGTCCCTGTGTTGCCGGTGGCGCGTATCTTCCAATTATGAGTGATGAAGCTTTAATTGTTGAAGGTGAAGGTTCTGTATTTCTTGCTGGTGCTCATCTTGTCCGTGCGGCAATTGGTGAAAAGATAGATAACGAAAGTCTTGGTGGTGCGCGTGTTCAATCAAACGTCTCTGGAGTAACAGATTATGTGATGAAAGATGATAAGGAATGCATTGCACAGATAAGAAGTCTTGTTGATAAATTTGGAAGAAGAGACACAGCTGGATTTGATAGGATAGAATCTAAACCTCCGAAGTTTTCTCCAAAAGAGATTTATGGTCTGCTTCCTGAAGATACTATCAAACAATACGATATGTATGAGGTAATTGCCAGGATAGTTGATAACTCAGAGATAGATGAATACAAAGGCGGCTATGGTAAAACTGTTATTACCGCTTATGCCAGAATAGATGGCTGGGCTGTTGGCATTGTTGCAAATCAAAGAAGTGTAGTAAAAACTGAGACAGCTAAAGGAGCCGGTGAGATGCAGGTTGGTGGAGTTATTTATTCTGACAGTGCAGATAAGGCAACAAGGTTTATAATGAACTGCAATCAGAAAAAAATTCCCTTGGTATTTCTACAGGATGTAACAGGATTTATGGTTGGCAGCCGTGCTGAGCACGGTGGAATCATTAAAGATGGTGCGAAAATGGTAAATGCGGTAGCAAACTCTGTTGTTCCTAAAATAACTATCATTATGGGTAATAGTTTTGGAGCTGGAAATTATGCAATGTGCGGCAAAGCTTATGATCCGAGATTTATTTATGCCTTTCCTAATGCAAAGATTTCCGTGATGGGAGGCTCTCAAGCTCACAGTGTTCTACTGGATATTAAAATCAAACAGGCAGAGAAAGAAGGAAAGAAAGTTTCAGAGGAAGATAAGCAGAAATTGCTCAATGAAATTGCAGCCGCTTATGATGAAAAGAACAATCCATATTACGCTGCTGCACGATTATGGGTAGATGAAATAATTGACCCCGCTGAAACCCGCAGATATATTTCAATGGGAATCGAAACAGCAAATCACAATCCTGAAATTCCGAGATTCAATCCTGGAGTTATTCAAACATAAATGAGATTAAAAAAGTTATCTCTTTATTTACTAACTGCGGCTTTTCTGTCAACAACATTTACTTTTTCCCAGCAAAGTAAACTCTCAAAAGGTGTCAACTATCTCTCAGAATTCATCGCTTCAGATTATTTTATTGAACTAAAAAAAGAAAATACAGATCTGGCACTAGTAGATTCCATTTACAGCAGAGCAATCGAATTTTATAAACAGGATTACCAGGAAGCGCTTCTTGCCTTAACTTTCGCAACAATTCCCTATCAGAGAGTTCCTATTGTAATTCCTTTAATAAAAATCAGATTGTACTATCCCCTCATCTCAGCAAGTGATTCGATTGCTAACTTAAAGAATCAAAACCTGCCATCAAGATTATTCTATGATTCACCCGATAATAGCTATGGAGATAAAGATAAGCTTGCTCACTTTTTCGGTAATGCTTTTATCGGTTATGCTGAGAACATATTGAAATTAGCCGATGTATTTGGTTATTTTGTAGAAGCATTTGAAGAAGATTTTAAAGCTCAGTCCGAAGTTGATTTCAGAGATATTGATGCTAACTGGTATGGAGTACTTTTTGGAGATATGCTTGAGTTAAATAAAAATATTCTTCCATCACAAATAATGACAATCAGATCACTCAGATATTTTATTATAACTTTATGAATACAATACTTATTATAGACGACGAAAAAGAAATCTGCGAAAGCATAAAAATGATCCTCGAATACGAGGGTTACAATGTGGAGTATTCCACTTCTGCTTTAAAGGGTTTGAATATTATTGAGGAAAAACAAATATCCTGTTTACTTCTTGATATTCAAATGCCTGAAATGAGCGGCTTCGAAGTCTTGAAGAAAGTTAAAGAAGCTACTCCTTCCCTTTCAGTTATTATTATTTCAGCGCACGGGAGTGTTGAGAATGCAATAAAAGCAACAAGGCTCGGCGCTTTTGATTTTATCGAAAAACCAATTGACAGAGATAAACTTCTCATAAGTGTACGCAATGCAGTTGAGCAGGTAAAACTTCTTATCGAGAATATTGAAATTAAAAAAACACTTGGGGTTGAAGGTGAAATTCTTGGTTCAAGTAAAGGTATAAAGAATATTCTTGAGCTGATAGACAAAGTTGCTCCACTTGACACGCGTGTATTAATCACAGGAGAAAACGGAACAGGTAAAGAATTAGTAGCACGAGCAATCCACAGAAAAAGTCTTAGAAAAGACAAACAATTTATTGAAGTCAATTGCGCTGCCATTCCAAATGAATTAATTGAGTCAGAATTATTTGGACACGAGAAAGGATCATTTACTGGTGCCGTCTCTCAGCGAATTGGCAGATTTGAATTAGCAAATAAGGGAACAATCTTCCTTGATGAAGTTGGAGATATGAGTCCACAGGCACAGGCTAAAGTGCTAAGAGCGATTGAAGATGGAAAAATTGAACGCGTTGGCGGCGGTAAAAAAATTGATGTTGATGTCCGAATAATTTCTGCAACTAATAAAGAGCTTCTTGAAGAGATCGGGAAAGACAATTTCAGAGAAGACCTTTACCATCGTTTAAATGTTATTCCGATAAATATTCCTCCGTTACGAGAGCGAAAGGATGATATTCCGATTTTAGCAGAAGCATTTTCGAAAGAGATAACTACCAGGCACAAAAAGCCGCCAGTAAAATTTCTTGATGATGCTGTTAAACTTCTTCAGGAAATGAACTGGAGTGGTAATGTTCGTGAATTGAGAAATATAGTTGAAAGAATCATCATCATAATTGATAAGCGGGAAATTTCTAGAAGTGATATTGATTTATTGTTGAAACCTGGTCAAGCAACAATGGATGATATAATAGAAGAATCAAACTCTTTCCAGGAATTCAAAGAGAAAGCAGAGCGTGCATTCATACTAAAGCAGTTAAACGAAAATAGCTGGAACATAAGCAAAACCGCTGAGCTGCTGGATATACAGCGAAGTCATCTTTACAATAAAATGAAAAAATACGGGATAGAAAAAGGAGAGTAATATGCCGACTATATTTTCCAAGATAATTAATAAAGAAATTCCCGCTGACATTGTCTTTGAATCTGATAATGTTCTAGCATTTAAAGACATCAAACCTCAAGCACCCGTTCACATTTTAATCATTCCGAAAATTGAAATACCAAAAGTAACTGACATTAAAGGTATAGAGCACGCTGCTCTTTTGGGTGAAATGTTTGACGCTGCTAATAAGCTTGCGAAAGATCTGGGAATTGATAAAAATGGTTTCAGGTTAGTTTTTAATTGCGGTAACGACGGCGGTCAGGAAGTTTATCACATTCATATGCATTTGCTAGGCGGAAGACATATGCATTGGCCACCGGGTTGAAATTTACTTTATTAAATTATTTATGATTTTTTATTTCCGCAGAATAGAGGTGGGTTTAAGTTTTATATACTTCTTTCCTGTGTCCAACTGCTATTACTAAAACAACAAGTGCTTGAATCTCTTTCTTGTAAATAATACGGAAATCACTTACTCTTAAGGATCTTAATCCCTTTAAAGGACCGGTTAGTTGTTTACCTAAATCCGGTTAAGATTTTAACTCCTCAATTGCAACACGAAGGTTTTCTAATACATTAGGGTTTAACTTCTTCAAAGACTTTACAGCCTTCTGGGTGTACTGAATCTTCCACACTATTTATCTCCGAATAAATCTTCATGATTTACCCGAGTTTCTTTATTCTCAGATAAAGCCTCAGAAATATCTTTAACAAGCTCATTATCTGACAATATTTCCAGCGTCTCCTGTAGTCCTTCGTATTCTTCTTTGGATATTATTACAGAAGGTTTTTGTATTTCAATAGTTTTTATTTTGTTTGTATCCATCATGTCACCTTTTTACTTGACTAAATATATCAACAAATTACTTTTATTGAAAACCTATATTTATCATCTCATAACCATATTTATCCCTTATTTTGCTGACTGCTCGAAGCATTCTTCTTCGCTTTACTTCTTCCCATTCAAAAAGTTCCTGCTGCTCAGAAAATTTTGAGAATTTGCTGACTCCAACTCCAACTAACCTTACTGCAACTCTTCTTGTAAGTGCCTTCAATAGCATATTCCAGGCAGCATCAAATATAGTTTTATCATCATCACTTGGTTTGATCATTCTTGATCGTGTTAACGTATTAAAATCTGAGTAGCGCAATTTTATATGTACATTTGAAGCCAGCCAATCCATATCTCTCAACTCCTGGCAAACTTTTCCAGTCAGCTTAAATAGTTTTTCTTTCAGAAATTGTTTGCTGGTCACATCTGCAAATGTTCTTTCGTGAGAAATACTCTTTTGTTCGTAGTTATCCACAATCAGATACTCGTTACCCTCCCCGCAGGCTTTTCTGTAAAGATCAATTCCATATTTACCATAAGCTGCTGCAAAATAATCCTGCGGGAGTTTGGTGATGTCACCAATCCTGTAAATACCTTTTGAGTGAAAATCCTTCAGTGTAACTTTCCCAACACCGGGAATTGCCTCAACAGGCATTGGTGCAAGAAATTCTTTTTCCATGCCGGAAAGAATGTAAGTAATTCCATTCGGCTTCATACAATCTGAGCCAATCTTTGCAATTGTTTTGTTGCTGCCAATACCGATTGAACAAGGAAGCGATAATCTTTCCCAAATTTCTTTTTGAAGGAATGAAGCAAAAGCGAAAAGTGAACCGTAAACGATTCTGCATCCTGTAAAATCCATATAGAATTCATCAATAGATGCTTGCTGCACAATCGGAGCGTACTGCTGAAGTATATTCTTTACAGCTTTTGAAAAACGAGAGTATTCCCCGTGACTTCCGTGAATATAAATTCCATGAGGACAAAGTTTGTATGCAGTTCTTATCGGCATAGCAGAGTGAAGCCCGTAAACTCTTGCTTCGTACGAGCAGGCTGCAACTACTCCCCTTCCGTATTTCGGATCACCACCGACGATTACGGGCTTACCTTTCAGTGAAGGATCAAGTATCCTTTCAACTGAAACGAAGAATGCATCGAGATCTAAGTGAAATATTGTTCGCATTGTTAGTGAATAGTCATTGGTCATTAGTCATTAGTCATTTGTAGTCATTCATTGTTCTTTTAACAATTTAACAGTTTAGCCCGTCTTTGACGAGGTCTCGACTCAGTCGGACAATTAAACAATTTATTATCAGTTAACTAACAATTCTTCTAGTCTCGGATAAGCCTTAACAATCGTTGCCGGCATTTCAACTTTATCTTTCTCTTCAAGCAGATGAATAAGCTCAAATGCATTTGCCACTGCATCGCCCTGCGGATGGTTATTCATAATAACGTGCACCTCTTTCACTTTTGATTGAATTGATTTTATCTTCTGCTCAATTTCAACCAGCTCACCGGGAGAATAGAGATATTTGTAACGCTCGCTCCTTTCTTCATAAGACTGTTCTTTACCAAAATTGTTAATTGATTTTTTCCAGGCATCAATGTTTCTACCGTGAAAACGAATATATGCTCTGTCATTTGTTATGATTGGATCAAACGGAATTGCCTGTCCTATTTGCGGCTGATCAATTGTGCAGAAAGTTAGATCATTTTCTTTGAAGAACTCAAATGCTTTTTCATTCTGCCATGATAAGTGCCTTACTTCCACAAAACATTTGTAGTTTGTAAAAATATCTTTTAGTACCTGAATAAATTGAGTGGCAGAGTTATTATAAGGAAATGAATACGGAAACTGGATGAGCAAACCTCCCAGCCTTTCTGCTTTTGTCAGAATATCCAGATTGTATCTGAACGCTTTGACACTTTGTTCGTCATATTTTCTTTTGTGTGTAAAGTCCTGATGAAGCTTTACGTGGAATATAAACTCATCGCTGTCAGCTACTTTTTTTATCCATCCTTCAACTATTCTTGGGCTTAGATAAGCATAGTAAGTTGAGTTTACCTCCACACAATTAAAGTAGTGTGAGTAAAATTGAAGCCAGTCAAATTTCCCTGACTGCTGCTTTGGATAAAATGACGGCACCCAATCTTTATAAGACCAGCCTGCTGTTCCTATGTAATATTTTGGCATAGTTTTAATGTTAATTGTATTTTATCACTAAATGCACTAAGTTAACACTAGTGTTAATTATATATATTTGATACAAATGAGAGCAATTGAACTAAATAACATAAATAAGCTGATCATAAGCATAGAAGACATCGCAAAAACGCTTTCAATAAACAAAGAATCAGCGAAAGTAACTGCTAGCCGTTATGTTAAAAATGGTTCTCTCTTAAGAATTAAAAAAGATTTTTACATAGCCGCAAATAAATATGAAAATCTAAATGAGAAAGAACTCTTTAAAATAGCAAATGCTATTCAGGTACCTTCTTACATCTCTCTTGCAAGCTCTCTGACTTATTATAACATCTCAACCCAGCAGTTACGTAGAATAATTGAATCTGTTACGACTAAAAAAACAAATTCAGTCAAAGTAAAAGAGACAAGTTTTAACTTTATACTTATTAAGAAAAATCTATATACAGGTTTTATTCTCGAGGACGACATATTCATAGCTTTACCTGAGAAAGCATTAGCAGACATAGTTTATCTTTCTTCCCTTGGCAGATACAGCTGCGATTTTAATGCTATCGATTTTAACAAGCTCAATAAAAATAAAGTTACAGAATACATCAGAGTAACAAATCAAAGAACAATAAAATACTGGGATACGATATGCAAGCGCTACAAGATTTAGAGAAGCTGGAAATTGAAATACTTGAGCTGTTAAACAGCATCAAGGTTCTTGACCATCTTTACTTTGGCGGCGGAACTATGCTTCGTCTCTGCCACAATCTTAACCGCTTCTCAACCGACATGGATTTTTGGCTGGATAAGAAATCAGATCCTAAATTAATTTATACAAAATGCAAAAGCTCTTTGTCTGCCGCTTACCAGTTAACTGATTCAGCAAATAAAAAATTTACACTTCTGTTTGAAATTAAAGCACCAACAGTAAACAGAAGGCTGAAGATTGAAATCCGTAAAGAGCAAACTGATTTTGACTGGGAGAGAAAGATTGCTTTTTCGCGATACACTAATAAGCAGGTAATGGTCAAAGCTCTTTCGCTAAATCAGATGATGAAAAATAAAATCGAAGCTCTCCTGTCAAGAAAACTTATCCGCGATGCATTTGATCTGGAATTTCTTTTAATGCGTGGTGTAGATTTACCCGGTGACAAAGCTAAACTTTTAAATTCTTTACAAAGCATAAATAATTTCAAAGAACAAGAATATAAAGTAACACTTGGTTCAATTCTCGAAGAAAAAGACAGAAAATTTTACGTCGAGAACAGATTCAAACTTCTTAAAGAAGAATTAACAAAAACTATTAATGAACTTAAGTAGTCTTTTTTACTAATCTTTAGTGTTATATCAAAATTAAAGAACTTAATAAATCGAAAACGATACACCAACTGAAGCACTAAACACACGGGTCAAACCATCCACATTCACTTCTCTTTTAATAAACGGAATGGCAAAATCTCCAACCAGGGTAAAGTAATCATCAATTTTATACCTGAGCACTGCTAAAAAATTTAACTGCGGCTGATCACTTTTATCAACCTCAACAAAAGCTTCTTCGACGGAAGTTGTATCCAATATGCTTGACTTTGCCAGCCGCTGAATATATAAAAGCTGTGGTGTGATGCTTAGCTGTTCAAATGATAAATTATACGAAGCTCTTAACAGCAGATCATCACCTTTTTCTAAACGGGTGATATTGTTATTTCTTTCACCCGAAATCTGATAACCTGCACCAACACTTAGTTTGTTATAATTATAGTTAAGTGCAATCAGAACATCGTTCATACCAAGTCCGCTTTGATAGACTTGTGGAAGATTATCCTTGTTATCATTTCCTGTTGCCATTTTAATTCCAACCGAAGCATCTAAAGAAGAACCTTTATCCGAAAATAAATTTTGATTCAGGCTCAATATCAAATCTCCTATTCCATTTATATCACCTGCAGGTCCGGATTGAAAATTATACGGCACTAAAAGCTGAATTGAACTATTACTAAAAGCATTATAGCTAACATTCAACTGAAGAGAATTAAACTTAACGTCATCTTCTTTGCCGCTGTAACCATATTTATAGAACCCGGAAATACTAAGTAGTATTTCATCCTCATCTTCCATTGAATGTCCGCCAAGCTGGCAAATTCCAGCATCAGAACATTGAGCATAGGTTTCTGATAAATAAAAATTTGCTGCTATCAGAAACGCTGTTAGAATCACCAATATTTTCATTTTTTACCTTTCAAGTTTTTATTGATCTACGAGGCAATTTCATTCTAAATATTATAAACTTCAATCACAAAATATTTATCCCGCCTTCTTCTTCTCCATACTCCTGTAAACACCAACAACAATTCCAACCAGCTTGAATGAAGGATGTTTCTTATCAATAACTATTGGCTTATACTCCGGATTTTCTGAAACGAGTTCTATTTCATTTTTCTTCTTATAAAATCTTTTTACTACTGCAGCATCATCAAGAACAGCAGCAACGATTTGTCCATTTTTTGGTTCAAGGTTGGGATTTACGATAACGATATCACCACTAAAAATGTAAGCATCTTTCAGACTGTCTCCTTTTACACGAAGTAAGAAAGAATCCTTCGGCATTCTTGCTATTGTCGGGAGTTCAACTGTATCAATTGCATCAGGATAAATTGTAAGCGGATTACCTGCAGCTACTTCTCCAAGAATAGGTTTCGGAACGAAGAACTTATCTTCAAGCGTAAGCTCAATACCGCGGGAAAGTTTTGGATTTTTTTTGATGAATCCTTTTTTCTCAATCGCACTAAAGTGCTGCTGAACTGTAGCTCTGTTCCTGTAACCAAAATGGTTTGCAACCTCGGCTAAAGTTGGAGGTAAACCCTTCCCTTTTATTTGATCAATTAAAAAACCAAGAATATCTCTCTGGATTGTGGTTAATTCTTTTTTCATAATAATCCTTTAAGAAGAGTAAGAGTATGAGAAAGCCACCAAAAGCGAGCCTCGCCCAAGGCGGGAGTAAAAGTAAGATAGTGTATAGATTATGTAAGCTCTCATTTTCTTACTCTTTCTCTTTGTCTTAATCTATTTTATCAAAATACCATACATTTGTATGGTAATTTAATTTATAAAAAGGAATAAGTCAATAGGTAAAGTCTGGATTGATCGGGTTCGAGTTAGGTAGGAAGGCAGCTTAGTTTACAAAAATCTTATTGAGCGATTCGAGCATCTTTTCACGAAAGATAGGCTTGGAGATAAAATCAGTGAAACCAGTAGCAATGAATTTTTCTTTATCACCGGGAAGAACATAAGCAGTAACAGCAATAACAGGAATATTCTGGAAGCCTGACATTTGTTGTATGATCTTAAGAGCATCCAAACCATTATACTCTCCCTGCAAGTTTATATCCATAACAATGAAATCAAATTTTTGTGATTCCAGCAATGGCAGTGCTTCCTCAAAGCTTGCAGCAAATTGAATATTTTTCAATTCCTTCATTTGAACCTTGAAAAGAATCTGAGAATCAATCTGATCTTCTATATACAAACATCTGAGTGAAGATATACCATTCTTCCTGCTAACAGGTTCAGGTGTTTCATCAATTGAAATCTCTTCTTCGGTTATGGGTTCGGCTTCCTGCTTAACTTCAGGCTTCTCTTCTACATTAATTATTTCCGTAATCGGTGTTTCTTCAATTAGTTCTGTTTTAGCATGCCCTGAGTCTAATTCCTCAATTTCTATTTCATCCTTTAAGCTAAAAGGTTCGGGTTCCGTCATCTCGATTTTGTCGATGGTGACTTCCGGCTCTTTAATTTCTTCAACTGAGGGAATTTCAAAATTTTTAGCTAACTCTAATGGAAAATTAAAAGCAAAATCGTGCTTATCTGTATGTTCATTAATTGTAACAAATTGTCCTTCTAAAATTTCCAGAAGTAAGCTGATAATCTGAAAATTCAACTTTGAGATACCTGACTCTTTCGGGTCTTTCTTTTCGATGAATAGCTTCTTCAAAGTTTCAAGTAAGAGACTTGAAGATCTGGCAAATCCATCGGAAACTGAAATATTGAAACTATCATCATCAAAAGGATAGGCAGAGAAGTAAATCTTTTTCTGAGAAGTAATCTTGCTAACGAGCCTGATAAGGTTATTGAGAAAACTTTCAAACTTTTTTCTGTCGGTTGAAAACTTTAATGAAGAAGATATTTTTCCATAAGCAAATTCAATATCTTTAACACCCGTTATGTCCTTTATATTTTTATCAAGAGGCTCAACAATATCAACTATTGTAACTGAACTAATTACATTTTCTGTTTTTTTCGATTGAAGATCTGAGAATTCAATTATTGAATTCATAAGTCCAAGCAGTGAACTCCTGTTCTGATTTATTATATCCACAGCCTCTTTTTGTTCAGGAGACATATTTTGGATGCTTTCAGTCAGTTCCTGTGAAAAGCCAAGGATGACATTCATTGGTGTAAGAATCTCATGAAATACACCTGAAAGAAATGAAGTTCCAAGTTCAGGATCTTGTGCTTTCCCTGAAAGAGGTTTTTCAACAACCACTTCTTTCACAACCTCTTTTATAATTTCTTTAGTTGCCGGAAGAAAAGGTTTTTGTGCTGATGAAACTTTTGCAATCAGTGAGAATGATTCTACATCATTATTTATATTAAAAATTGGAGTAGAAGTCATTTCGGTTTCAATCGCATTACCTTCCGAAGTTTTTAATTTGATTGTGAAGGTAGCCGTTTCTTTGATATGAGATTGGAAAACAGAGCTGTTTATAAAAATTCTATCTTCATCATTGCAATGAGATGTGATTGAAGTATTAATCAATTCCAGCTTAGGAATTCCAAGATTTCTGGAAGTAGAATCATTCGTATATGTTATCAGGCCCGTGGGATCGGTAATAAAAATCATATCGTTTGTATGATCAAATGCAGATTTAAAGAGCTGGTTGTATTTCTCCAATTCCAATCGATCGGTTACATCATCAATTATATTTAAGTAGGAATCAATACCATCAAATTCATAGTTGAATTTGCTTAATCTTACGAATACATAACCTCCGTCTTTCTTTCTGTGTCTGAATGGTTTGCTCAGTTCACCCTCTTTAGCGCTTTGCTCGGAAGTTTCTAACAAAGTTTGTATGTCTTCAGGCGTGTAAAGATCTGTCAGATCCATTTGAAGAAATTCATCTTCAGAATAACCGTAAAGATTTAAAGCAGCTTCATTGACTTCGAGAAATCTTAAATTCTCTTTGTCGTAGATAAAAATTGGTTTCGGGTTATTTTTTAATATTAAGTCTAACATTGTTTCTCTGCTTAACGAAAATTTATGAGCATTTATTTTTTTAGTTGATTTAGTGAAACAAAGCGCAACTAAATCTTCCTTTTTCTTTTCTTTATAATACCTGGAAATCTGTAAATGATATCCGTTTCCCGGCTCAGGAATTACTTCTAAACTCTCATTTAAGTCAATTATTATGCCATCTGAGTCATTTTTTACAAAGTTTGAAATCTCTTCAGATAATCTTGAAGGAAATAATCCTTTTAAATCAGAATTCAGTATATCTTCCGAATTCTTCTTTACCAATTTACAAAATTCCTGATTACAAAGCTTGATTTTTGCATAATTTTCAATAACGGCTATCGGGACAGGCATGAAAGAAAATATATCCCCAACGATTTCCTCATTTACCCTGCTTCTATTAATCGGTAGAGTTGAAGGAATATCACGGGAAAAACCTACCAATGCGATAATTTTTCTATCATTATCAATTACCGGAATTTCTACTATCTCTTTCCCCTTGCTCAAAGCAAAATTAAACATTGAAATTCCATTTATGGCAATTGGATTTTTTAAGTCTGATTGATATTTCTCAACAACATCGAAAAAAAAATTCAAGTATTCAGGAATAAACTGCTTATAATTTTTCCCTTCAAGCTGAAATTTCTTCAAACCTAATATGTCACATAATTTATTATTGACAACTAAAATATTACCATCACTATCTTTTATCCAGAAAGATTCATTTAGAGCATCAATCTGTTTTTCTATTAATTCCTTCTGAATGAAAGTGAGTGGATAATAAGAAGTAAAATCAGTTATAATTTTTTGAACATTTTCATCAGAAATAATCTGCTGAATATCAGCAGGTAATATCGAAATACTTTTAAGTGAAGTTGAAGGTATGTTTACTTCATTTGGAACAATAATGATGAGGAAGATTTTTTTGTTATCGAAAGTAATTTCTTTCATAATAAAATTGACCGAGAGAAATTCTCCACCTTTTAATTTTAAAGTGAATGCATCTAAATTGATTTCGGATTCTGTTTCAGATTTTGATTTCAGAATTATATTTAGCTCCTGCCAGCAATCAGGTTGCACATAATCCTGAAAGAATTTAATGGATTCATCGAAGCTAAAAATATTCTTTGCACTCTTATTCATTAAAAGAATCTGACCTGATTCTTCAATTATTATAAAAGCTTCATCAATGCCATCTAAAATTATCTGAATTAATACTTTAATATTTTCGAAAGTATCCATCAGTCATATCGCAGGTCTATAAATAATGTCTGAAAGGGTTTAATAGTGGGAATGATAATGGCGGGAAATACAAGAATAACGAGAAATAATATTTTAAGTCTATAAGTTTCAATCATAGCATTCTGATAACTTACCTGGTCAACAAAAAATAAAAAATGGCCCTAAGGAAAATCTTTGAATTTAATCACTCAACCCTAAAGATTATATTTATCGTAATCAATATAATAAGTGCGAGATTCACCGGCAGCGAGTTCATCAATTAACATGAAGACAAATTGTGAACCGTCTTTGTGTTTATATTGTGCTTTTTTAGTCCCGATAATTTCAGTATCAAGACTTACCCTTTCAGCTTTTTGATTTAAATCAACATCAACCACAAGGTAATTAATATTGAAACTACCGAAATTTGTAATTGTGACTGCAACCCTGCTGCTTCCTCTTTTTTGAGTTCTTAATTCGATAAAATCTTTCTTGTCTGACCATTCAGCAATTTCTGATGCAGTAGCAATCCAGTAATCTTTTGATTTAATGTCGCGGATTAAATCTCTCACTACTTCAATATTTTGTGGTGAACATTGATAATCCATATGCATTTTAAAAAGATAAAGTCCGCTTTCGAATGCAATCCGGTCAACATCTTCCTGATAAGAATAAAATTGAAAATCTCTTTCAGTAAGATTAAAATCACGAATTACCTCATAATCATCACGAACAGTTCTGGAGATTGAAATGATTTTTTCATCTTTACGTTTGATTGTTTTAGGTACTGACCTGTCATCCAGTGAATCGGATATGAAATATTTAAACCCGCTTGCCATCAGAGTTTTAAGAGTACTTTCTGATAAAACATTTGCTGAAGGATAAATTCCCTCAACTGAAGAACCGGTGATTTTTTCCAGCAGCTTCTTATCATCAGAAATAGTATTGAGCAAATTATTGTTATCAGAAATAGTATTTACAAATTCAAAATTGATAAAAGCTGCCACCTCACCATAGTTTACCAAGCTCTTTATTAATTGAGGATCCTGCCCAGCCATAGAAGGATTAACAAAAAAAGTTGCTTTAGTTTTTGTTTCCCCTAAAACGGAAAGCAAGTAATTAATATTTTGCAGGCTATCCGAAATTACCGGTGCTAACATAGCAGCACCTCTGTAACCGTTTGGCCAGTTTCTCAGGTAAGCAATGGGTTTATAAGTTAACCAGCTGATGCAGTTATTAAAGAGTCTATCGAAATAAACATAATCATCCTGACGCCCGAGAACTGAGTTGATTTCAAATCCCATCCAGACAAATCTTCCCTTTCCATAGTTGCCATAAACTATTCCTGCAGTCTCTTTAATTCCCTCTCTCACCAAACCATCTTCAAGCTGGTGGTTGTACCAGAAACTAACCTGAGTTGTGCGCGGATCGAGAATTTCCGCTGCGATGGGATGATCCCAAGTTGCAATGTTTAGTGGAAATCCGGTAGGAATATTTGCGGTTATAGGTAACCCTCCTCGCAAAGTGTGAATTTTAGTTCTATCATCATTTCCAATTTCTTTTCTGAATGTAATTCCAAAAACATCAGATAGAAAATCCCATCCTCTCCATTTACCATCCTCAGAATATGAACCGGTGCCGCCTGTTGCAAATATGCTTCCACCGTTCTCAAGATATTTTTTTAGCTGGATTACTTCCCTTTCGCTTAACGATTTGCAGCCAGAAAGAACAATGAGATGATAATCATAAATTCTTCCTAACTCAACATCCTCATCACTTATATGCTGATATTTTATATCAAGATTTCGTAAAGATTTTTGCCAGGTTTTTAAGTTATCATCGAACCAGCTGCTCTGTTCAGCCAGAATGTTCTTAGTGTAGTCAGAATTAAGAATTGCAGTGGAAGGGAAGGTACCAAATAAGAGCTCATTAACAGCTTTTGCATTCGGTACTAGCTGAGAAGCTGAAAATCTACCATATACTGTTCTGATTATAAGCAGATAAACAAGCGCTGAAAAAATAAGTACAATTAATCCCGTCAGAAACAGAAAAAATATATGGGAGCGAAATCTATTTTTATCGACTATCGCCACTTTATCTCTTCTTGAAAAGAATCTTTTGAAACAGTTTCATCCGAAGGCAAATTATATTTTTCAAATTTCATTTTAGGCATTACCACCTGATTCCGGGAAACTGACTTTACGTCTGAGCTGCTGCCGAAATCTTCCACAACACGGTATTTAGACTCAGTTTGTTTTTCACTGATCGGTTTCACTGGCTCAAAACCTTCAGCATTAATAATTGCTTTTGGTTTTGGCTCAATAACTTCTTCAATGAAAACCTTGTGCTCCTTTTTCTCCTTAGGCACAAAATATTCTGCCTCAAGGTATTCCGGTTTTCGCTCAGGAGAAACGCTTACTTTGCCTTCACGAATCTTGTAAAGAATATAAGCACCTACGGCAAGTATAAATGTGCTTATTGTAGCAACAAGTATTATTGTAGATAATATTGGAATAAGTTCCATTTTACAACCCTCATTTTATTATGACTTTATTAACCGACCCTTTCAAGTTTGCCCCAGGTCATTTTGATTCCTAAAAATTCTTCAATTGTAGACATTCCTTTACAAATATCTATTATAAGGATGAAGACCATTCGATAAATTATAGCATATCCAACCAATCTGAACTCTTCTTTTTCAGCTGCAACGCAATAAATAGCTGCGACAATATCGAGAAGTGCCAAAGCCGCCCACCAGTAAAAAATAAGTGATGTAAAACCAAAGAATAATGCAGCAAAAATAAAAAATAAATGAGCAGCAATATTCATTGGCGGCCAGAGTAACGCTTCGTAAAACATTGTCCAGAGAATAAATGAATCCCCGAATTTAATTGTTGGATTTAGCATTAGCTTTTTATGTTTCCTGATGGATTGAATTATACCCCTAGTCCATCTGTATCTCTGCTTTAAAAGCTGTTGAAGCTTTACAGGCGCTTCAGTGTACGAAATTGAGTTGGGTTCGTAATAAATTTTCCATCCCTTAGATATGAGTCGCAGAGTCATATCAGCATCTTCAGCAAAAGTATCACCAGAATAATAATCGACACTTTGTACTGCTACTCTTCTGAAAACTCCAATCGGACCAGGAATAATATTTACTAACCGAATAGCACTTTGAGCCCCACGTGCCATATTTAAACCTTCAACGTATTCCAGAGCTTGCAGATCTGTAAAAAACTTTTTTCTGTTTAGAACTTTAACATTTCCTGCAACTGCTCCGATTTCAGGATTAACAAAATGACGAATTGCCATTTTCAGGGAAAGAGGCGTCAGAATAGAATCTCCATCCATACATAAAACAAACTCAGCTTTTGATACTTTTATTCCGAGATTAAGCGCACTTGCCTTTCCTCCATTCGGTTTATTAATAAGTGAAACTTTTACTCCGCCATATTTTCCCTTTTGGTAACCAACAAATTTTTCAGCAACATTTTTTGTATCATCTGTCGAGCCATCATTAACAATTATAATTTCATAATCCTTATAATCAAGATTTAATAATGAACTGATAGATTTCTGCAAAACCAGTGCTTCATTGAAAACCGGGACGATAATCGAGACGAATGGTTTAAACCCATTTGTTGGTTTGAAGGTATATTCATTCATATAGAAATATGAGAAGAAAAGAATTCCGAAGTAGCGGATCAACAGAATAAATAAAAATATTACTAAAGCTACTATGGTTGCATATTCAATCAATGATGATATTGTTAAAACTGTAAGAGGTAGAGTATAATAAATTACCAGCAGTAAAATAATTGAAATGATTCCACTGAAAATTATTCTCTTGATTAATTTCCACTCGTTGCCGTTGAAATTATTATCAACAGTTTCGTTTTTGAACCTTAATTTTAATTCTTTTATTGATTGATTTCGATTCATATAAAATTAAAAACTCCAGAATGCTGAAATACCAAAAGACGTTGATGTATAGCCCTTTCCTGACTGAGCCGTTGTGCTGAAAGTTAACCTTCCCTGGATAGTAAAAGATTCCGCCAGCTTCACACTGGTAATTCCATAAAATTCACGAAGGATAAATTCGTCAGATGGAATGTAACCGAGTCTTCCTCCGATATTAGCAGTAACATCAGCGTCATTTACAATTTCCCAATCAGCCCAGATACTGTGTGACTCAAAATTTTCAGGCGACCAGTAAAGGTTGGTTTGATTCTTCACATCATAGTAATAGTACTCATAACCAACTCCAACAACCTTATCGAATATTTTTCCAAATCTTAATTGTAAGCGGTTCGCTTTGTTATCATCAGAAACAGTTATGAATGCATAAGATCCGGCGAACTTCCAGCCGGTTCTGATAATATAATCGCCCATCAATAAAAAATAATTTGAATGTAATCTTGTATTAACAAGGTTTGGTGAATACAACAATTGTGCTGCATCCATCGAATAAAAATTAGCAGAAAAAGAATAGACTTTCGGCTGCTCAGCTTTTAAAGTTACTTCAGCTAAAAGTTGGTTTTCATCATCCGGAAAAAGTGTACTGCCAAGCGACGCAGAAGCATAAACAGTTTTGGAAAACCGCCCAATTATACTTCCTTTATAGATCGAAATATTATTTGTTAACGAATCTGAACTAAGAATTCCACCATAAGCTGACGCACCTATTGTTAGATAATTAGTAATTCCTAAATCTAACCTGAGACCGTAAGTTGAATAAAGGAAATCAAAATTATCCGTGAAATAATTGAAATCAGGAGTTAGCATTGTATAAACAGGAAACCCACCTTGATACGAAGGTCCTTCAACCCAGCTTAATCTCTCTTTGAGCATCGGTGAAGATGGTGAGATCACAAGCAATTCCTCATAAACTTCTTTTGCTTTGTCGAAATCTCTCAAACCTGCATAAGAGTCGCCGAGAAGAAGTTTTACTTCAGCATCATCGGGATTAATTCTATTTAATTTAGTAAACTCATCCAATGCCATTGAATAATTTTTATTCCAGAGAAAATATTTTGCTCTCTCCTTGGCAATCAAATAATCATCCGGGCTTTCAAGTAGAATTCTGTCATAAACACTGATTGCATTCTCAAAATCATCTTTACATAAATAAGCATGAGCTAATTCTTTTCTTACTTCTGGATTTGCATTAGCATCTGAGAGATATAATTTGAAGAGCTTTATGGCCTCATCACAATTCTTTTTTAACAATTGCTCTCTTGCACTTTCTGCAATCCTAAATAGTTCAGCGTCTTCATTTATTTTTTTCTGTGCTTCCATCATATAGGTAAGCTTAAAATATTCAGGATCTCTGGAATTGAGCTGAGAAAGTTTTCCCAAATATTTTTCTGCATCAGCCAGCTGGTTGTTCTGAATCAATAGAAGAGCTAAAGTTGAAAGTGCTGAATAGTTTGATGGTTCCTTGCTCAAAACCGTCTCAAGATAAAATTTTGCTGACTCCGGATCATTATTTAACCAGGTCGAAATCTGTCCAAACAGAAGTTGATAATTCTTATTATCAGGATTTTTATTTATCAGGATTTCCGCATTTTCATAAGCTGTGTTTAAATCACCCGAAGCTAAACAAACAAGTGCGAACTTGTAAAGTACTTCTTCATCAGAAGGATATTCGTTTAATAATTTACTGAAAATTGCTTGAGATGAATCATACTCTTTCTTTTCAGCAAATATCTGCGCTAATTCCAGATTTAATTTTTTATCGAGGGGATTAACTGAAAGTTCTTTTTCTAAAATTGAAATACGCTTATTGTAATATTGATTTTTATTGAGCTCTAAAGATTTATCAAGTTCATCAACTTTATTCTTGTATGCATCGTTGTTGGATAGAATATTTAATTGTTCTTCAGCTTCAGCATATCTGTTATTTTTAATCAGTTCGTTGATGAGTAGTATTCTTGTTTCATTATCGTTCGGTTTTTTACTGAGGACTCTGTAATATTTATCAATAGGATATTCACCTTTACCTGTTGGAACAGGCAAACCATAATTGAATCGGGATGTTGTATCGTTAACAGTATAAATGTAACCCTTTCCCCGAACAAGATCATATCCATCCAGCGCTTCTTTAAAATATGGTCTAAGCTCAAGTGCTTTTTCAAATGCTTTGACAGCAATTTCCTTTTTACCGAGCCACATCGTAAAGTAACCATATCTTGACCACAACCTGTGATCGTCCGGATATTTTTCCGTGTAATTTTTAAGCAGCGGCTCACCCTTAGAAATATGATTATTCTTTGCCAGAATCTCAGTATATCTGATCAATTCATCTGCAGAGAGGTTCTCTCTCTTAATATATTCATCGTACCATTTTTCAGCTTCCAGCCAGTTGCCGAGATTTTTAAAACACTTCCCGACTTCCAGATAATTATCCGGTTTATCGGGATTAATTTTTATTTCACGTTTAAAACCAACAATCTTGTTATAAAGAAGTGTTTCCCAACTTTTCACTACGCGTTCAAGATTTTGGTTATAGGTTTTATTTTTCTGATCAAGCTTTACCGCCGACCTGAAATCATAAACAGATTTTTCATAATCCTTTCTGTTTTCATAACATAAACCTCGGAGATTATATCCCTGTGCATCCTGTGGATTTGCAGAGATGAATCGATTCAGAAGATTAATTGCTTCTCCAAATTTTCCTGCACTCATATGATCTTCAGCTTGAGTCTTTAACAAATCGTTTTTGCTCTGTGAATACAGAGAAGGGATGGTAATAAAAAAGATACCGATTATGAAAATAAATACGGTTTGAAATCTGAATTCAATTAAGACCGATTTTATCTTCATCAGGGATATCTGCAGCAAGTAATTGCTTGAACATGTCTTCTGCATTTTGTGTTCCCTTATCCATCTTAATTGAATATATAGAAATGAATTTTGTAATTTTATTTAAATACTGCGAGCTCCCCTTTGGAAGATTATTGATAATCAAAGGTACTAATGAGTTTGCATCCTTATCTTCTTTTGTAAAAAGTATAAGAACCATATTTCTTAGAACGCAAATTTTATCTTTTTTATCGACCAATAAATTTACTGCACTTGCAAGTTGGTCTATTGTAACCAACTTATTATTTAATGCAAGTTCATTTATTTTAATTGCCACGAGAGTGGACACTTGTCCGGTTTGCCTGTAAAAAGCAATTTGATTATTAAGAAAAAGTTTAAAGTCATCTACCGTATAATAACTGAGAGGAATTAAGTTTGTTGGAAGATGTGAAATGTCAGTAAGCGATAGAGAAGAACGTATTTTATCATCAACTGAAGATATCTTTTGAACCGATATTTCAGGGATATAATCAACCTGTATCCCTTTATCTGGTTCAATATAGTAATTGCAGGCAAACTCACCTTCAACGTGTCCAACATTAGGAGTGATTTTAATCTTGCCAGGATTATTTTTATTGATTAAACCTTCCTCCTTTTCCAGAACGATGTGACCGGTTGAAAGGCTTAACAGTGAAGAAACAATTTTGTTAGCTGCCGGAGTTACAGGTTCACTTAAAATAAATAAACTGGTTATTCCTTTTTCTTCAATATAATCTATCGTTTCAAGGAAAGTGTCTTTGAGAAGTCCTAAATCTTTAAACCCCACAAAAGGAGTTAATTCATCAAATACAATTCTGCTTGGATTGTATTGATCAATAACTGACTTTATATCCTTGATATACTCAACCATATACGAATCCGGATCTTTCGCATATTCAATATTTTTGGCAGGTGTAACCCTCACTAATATAAACTGGTTTTGCGTGATAAAATGCTGTAAGTCTATATCAATAGTTGCAGCATTAATCATCAAGTCCCTTGGTCGAAAGCTGGAAAAGTAAAGGCAAGTTTCCTTTTTGTTCACAGCTTCCAGGATATATTGGAGTGCAAAGATTGTTCTTCCAGATTTTCTTGGACCTAAAAGAAAATACGTACCTCCCCTGTAAAATCCTCCCCATGTTAAGTCTACCAGTGGATTTCCGGAAGGGATCACCTGTAATTTATTCTTCATTGCCCTCAAAATAGTTTATGCAATTATGCCAATAATTATGCCGTGAAGTCTTTTTTGATTAAATGCTAAATCTACTTTTTAAGCGATTTTTCTTGCACTAAAGAGAGACAAGGAAAATGGCTATGTACTATATTGCAACAATAAAATTGTTTATTTTTTAATGATTTTGAACATAATTTCGAGTTCTTTTAAGACTGATGCCTGTATTTATGTGCAAAATATTCTAAATAGTTTTTTAAAATTCATTCCTTATGATTTGTTAGATTACCGGTTAAATTTTGAAAGATTATATGAAGACAAATCATAAATTGATTTTCGGCAATTGTATGGAAATGAATGAAATAACTGATTCTAGCATTCATTTAATTGTAACTTCACCTCCTTACTATAATGCTCCATTTGATTATGATGGACTTTTTAGCAATTATGGGCAATACTTAGGTGTATTAAATCATTTTGCCAAAGAATCCTTCCGAGTATTAAACGAAGGTCGGATTGTTGCATTAAACATTGATGATATGTTGGTCAATGGCACCAAATATCCTATTGTTGCTGATGCCACAAAAATATTTCAAGATGCTGGTTTTCGCTATCGGGACAGAATTATTTGGAAAAAACCAGACGGTTATTTGAGGATAAGTAAAAGAAGTGGTGTAATATTACAAAATCCTTTTCCAATGTATTATTATCCAGATAATCTTTTGGAGAGCATTGTAATCTTTCAGAAACGTAAATTTGATTATCGTTCTATTTCAACAGAAATTCGTGAGCTTTCTAAAATTGATAAAAAGGAATTTCAGAACAGCAATTGGCATAAAACTCTTTGGGAAATGACAAATGTTTTGCCCGGTTCAACGCTTGAAAAAAATGTTGCAGCTTTTCCAGAACAATTACCTTATCGAATCATTAAATTGTATTCATACGTTGGAGAAACTGTTCTAGATCCTTTTTTAGGAAGCGGAACAACAATGAAAGTTGCCCGATTATTAAAAAGAAATTCAGTTGGTATTGAAATAATACGAAATTCAGAAAAAATTATAAATTAATGTCATATGAAGCATAATCTTAAATATTGCCAAGAACAAATTGAGAAAATGCTTTTACGTTCAAAGACAAAAGTGATTTTCCCGATCATTAGTTTTGGATTGTTAAAAAAATATACGGAGAATAAACAAGAATATTTTTCCGATAATGAAATTAAAATCCACTACGAAAATTCAGTCAGATATTTCAAAAAATATCTTGGGCATTCTTTACACATAGGGGGTAAATATTATGATGCTTACCCTTCAAGAAATTTGCCCAAATATGGTGTGTTGAAAGTTGTAGATAACAAAAAGTATTTTCTAACCGAACCATTTAAAAAATCTTCTTCAGACTTAATTACAATAATTCCTCAACTTATTAAAGATTACATCACACATAAAATTGGGGCGATCCCAAATCTTGAAAATCTAAATGAAAGACTTGATCTTGCAAAAGATAAAAACAAGTTTTTGGAGTTATTATCTCAACAAATAATTATTAATCCGGCTAACTTTGAAATATTTTCATTTGCCATTTTAAAGACTCATCTGGAAAAATTCGCGTGTAAACTTTATAGAGATACAAGAACATCTGCCCACGATAAAGGTGTAGATTTAAGTACTAATTTTGGAGTGGTCTATCAAATAAAGAAATTAAAGTTATTGAATAAAACAAGTGCCGATAATGTGTTTAAAGAATTGAAAACAAACTTTTCTGAAGAAAGAATTAAAGATGGTAATGTGGTTTTAATTATTGATGATATTTCAAAAGAAGTTAAAAGTTTTCTTATAAATATGAAAATACAATCTTTATCAAGAGATGAAATTTTAAATTTAGCTTCATTACTTGATCTTGAAGAAAGATTAAAAGTCCTGAGAGTTGTTTTTGATGAATTTTCAAGAGAATATAAGAGTGATATCTAATGAAAACTAAAATATTAGGTTACAGATATAAATTCATTGTTGAACTGGAAAAGAAGGATAATAACTATTCCTTTGAAATATTGAGTTCATATAACAGTACACAACAAAATTCTACAATAACAAATGTGAACTTCATAATTTCAGAGTTGATTTATGACATAACCCAAACTACAGATATTGATACCACCCTCTATATAAATAAAATAGATGGAGTTAAATTATTTAGAAAATCAGTTTCTTTCTTTAATGATAAATCTTGGATTAAATCACTTGAAAAAGCGTTG
>DATIJX010000002.1:0-4944 GCA_035478175.1 Ignavibacteriaceae bacterium | reverse complement strand
TTGCTTCGTTTCTTTAACGCAGATTTAACGTCATCTTTGTTAAGCAGAATTTCAGGCGAAGCAGTTGCACTAATAATTATATCAAATTTGTAAATTGAATCTTTAAATTCTGAAAACGGGATTACTTTTGCATTTAATTTTTCAGCAAGCTTCTCTGCTTTTTCCTGTGTTCTATTAGTTACGGCGAGGCTGCCAATTCCTTTTTCAGAAAGATGTTTTGCTGCAATCTCTCCTGTTTCCCCTGTACCAATAACCAGTGCTGACTTCTTACTCAGGTTTGAAAAAATCTTTTCAGTCAATTGAACAGCCGCATAGCTGACTGTTACAGCGCCTTCAGTTATTGAAGTTTCGGAAATTGCTCTTTTACCGGTTCTAATTGCTGCGTCAAAAATCCTGTGCATAATGTAACCGGCAAAGTTTGTCTCCTCAGCAATTTGAAAAGAGTCTTTAACTTGCTTAAAGACCTGGTTATCACCAATGAGCAATGAATCTATTCCGGTTGCAACACAAAATAAATGTCTGATTGCGTCTCTAGAAACATATTTTTGAAAATGCTGTTCGGTAATGTTTTGCGCCGGCTTAAAGCTCAGCAGAAGACTCTGGAATTTTTCATGGTTTGTATCATTGCTGCTTGGTATGCCGAAAATTTCAGTCCGGTTGCAAGTTGATAAAATCAACCCCTCTTTTATCTGGTTTTCCTTTACAATATTTATGAACGGACGTATTTCATCCTCTTTAAGATGAACTGCTTCTCTTAAGTCAACAGACGCAGTTCTGTGGTTTATTGATATTGCAATTAAATTCATAAACTCTTAATAGAAGGAATGAAAACTTTGTGCTAAAAAGTTTGAAAGAATTGTTGAAATGATTGCAACTATAAATCCGGATATTGATAGCAGCACTAATCTTTTACCTCTCCAATTACCGAGCACTTTGCTGGTTATACCAATAGCATAAAGCAGCCAAACGAGGGTAGAACCGATCAACTTTGGATCAAGATAGGAGAATCGGGGAAATGCTATGGGTAACCAAATTATGCCAATTATTATTGCTATAGTCAGAGCGATAAATCCAATTATTGCAGAATAAAAACTTAATCTTTCAAGCACTTCAAGATTTGGAAGACGGTTGAAAATCAAACCAAACTTATTGAGCTTAATATCTTTGTAGAGTACTAAGTAAAGAAATCCATAGACCGCAGAAATTGTAAAACCTGAATAGCCCAACAAAGCGCTGATGACATGTATTCCGAGAAGGTTACTTCTTAGAACATCTCTTACCTCAGTTAAATCCTGAATGAATAGTGAGGAAATGAGTTGGAAAAGAAACGAGAGGATAATTATAAACGGTCCTGTTCCTCTGATATCAGAAACAAGTTCAACCAGAAAATAGGAGAAGCTGATTGTTATGGCGAGTATCGTAAAAATCTCAAATACATTTGTTATCGGAGGATGATCAAATGCAATGGTTCGAAGAACAATATAAATTAAATGAAGAAAAAGAGTGATAAACAAGAAGACACGCTTCGCATTTACCAGCTTCTTTTCTCCCTTTAAAAAATCGTAGAAATAAACTGCCAGGGTTGCAAAATAAAGGATTGGCAGAATGATATTAATAGTATGGATGCCCGTAATCATATTGGTATATTCATTTTTCTGACTTGTGAGTTCAAAAATACGAATAGATGCTGCTCAGAACAAAGCGATCCTTTATACTCAGCCAGTTTATTTGTCTGATCCGAGTATTATTGGTAGTCCATCCTTACCTGAACCAATGATCACAACCTTCGAATTTTGCGAATTTGCAAGCTTTTCGGTGGCTTCAATACCTTTCCACTTCAAAAGCTGGTCACTTATTCCCTTAGACACTATATCCTGGAAATCAGCAATACCTTTAGCTTCAATTCTTTTTCTATCCGCTTCTTGATTTTCGCGTGTTAAGATGAATTCCATTCGCTGACTTTCCTGCTCGGCTTGCAATTTCTCCTCGATGGATTTAGTCAAGCGTTCTGGTAATTGGATCTGTCTAAGAGGAGCTTGCTCAACTATAATACCCCTTGGACCAACCAATTTTTCCAGTTCCTCAAGAATCTCACCTGCCAACTTTTCACGGGAGGCGGTGTACAAGGCCTTTGCTTCATAACGTGCTGTTACACCTCTGACAACGGAACGGAATTGAGGAACTAAAATTATTTCAGCGTAATTTGGTCCCACCGTTTTATAAATTTCATTTGCCTTTTCGGAGTCCAATTTAAATAGCAAACTTATTTCAAGGTTAACGCTTAATCCTTCTTTTGATGGGACTGACATTAATTCTTTCAATTCCTGTGTTTTGATACTCATCTTTTCAACGTTCGCCATTGGGTTAACCATGTTTACACCCGGCTTTAAAGTGTTATCACTTACATAACCCAGGAAGTCGATAACACCTGTGTGTCCGGCAGGAATAATTGTAAAGATTTGTATTAAGGCAATAAATAATGCAACAATAAAGCCCAGTATGGCAAAAGTAGCTTCGGATTTTTGAAATCTCTTTTTTGCATTCTTGTGGACAAAAAAAGCAGCTACTGCGGCAATCAAAGCAATGATAAATAACATGTCTGGTTTCTCCTTTAATAAGATTTATAAATTAATTTTATCTGATAACTTTTTTAATCAGCTTTGTTAAGGTTGGTTTTGTATTTGAAATTTTTAATGATTCAAGTATAATTTGCTCAGCGGATTTTATTTTAGATTTAGAATCTGAGTGAAGCTCACAAATGATATCGCTCTTTTTAACATTGTCGCCAATCTCATTATAAAAAATAATCCCTGCTTTATGATCTATCAAATCATCTTTAGTTCTTCTGCCAGCACCCAATTCGAGCGAAGCCATTCCAATCTGATAAGTATTTATCTCCTTAAGAAAACCTGCCTTCTTCGATCGGATTTTCTGAACAAACCTGGACCTGGGATATTTCTCAGGATTATTAATATAATTTACATCTCCGCCCTGAAGTTCCACTATTTCTAAAAACTTTTTAAAAGCCTCACCATTTTCAATTTTTTGCCTGGCAACAGTTTCACCCCCTTGAAGAGTTTTTGCTTTCTTCCCAAGATAGATCATCGCACCGGCAAGTTTAATCGATAAGGTAGATAAATCATTATTAACTTTTCCTTGTAACACTCGGATTGATTCATAAACTTCCAGCCAGTTGCCAATATAATTTCCTAATGGCTGATTCATATCCGTGATAAATGCAATCACCTCTTTGTCAAATGATTTGGCGGTTTTAATCAATGAGTTGGCAAGATTTATTGAATCTTGCTGACTTTTCATAAAAGCACCATTGCCAGTCTTAACATCAAGCACAAGTCCGTCAATACCCTCGGCAAGCTTCTTACTCATTATGCTAGCTGTAATTAGTGGAATTGATTCCACCGTTGCCGTGACATCTCTGAGTGAATAAATGAGTTTGTCTGCTGGTGCAATTTCTTTTGTTTGCCCAATTAGTACGGCACCACATTTTTTAAGAATTTTTATTGATTCGGATAAACTTAAATCAGTTCTGAAGCCGGGAATTGATTCGAGTTTGTCAAGAGTTCCGCCTGTGTGTCCAAGCCCTCTTCCGGAAATCATCGGTACATAAACACCGGCAGAAGCAACAATCGGGGCAATAATTAATGATGTTTTGTCCCCAACTCCTCCTGTTGAATGTTTATCAACCTTATATCCCTTCAAAGATGAAAGATCTATAATCTTTCCGCTGTTCAACATTGAATTAGTCAGGGCTGCTGTTTCGGTTGGATTCATTCCTTTTAAAAGAATAGCCATCAGAAGGGCAGAGAACTGGTAGTCAGGAATTTTTCCTTTTGTATATTGATTGATCAGAAAGCTTATTTCATCATTAGTAAAAGCTTTGCCATCTCTTTTCTTTTTTATCAATTCAACGGTGTTCATTGTTGAAAATTACAAATAAATGAAGTGTTTGTGAAGGCAATATTCTATATAAAAGTTTTCCAGACACATTTTTTACAAGCAGGTAACTTATTTGGTTACGCTGATTTGAATGATTAATTTTCGCCCTCAACATTCGAATATTGGAGAAAAATTTATTTATGAAGTTTAACATTCGCACACATAACTGCGGCGAGCTAAGAGAAAAAAATGTTGGTGAAAAAGTCATTCTCAATGGTTGGGTAGATAGAAGGAGAGACCTTGGCGGGTTGATATTCATTTGGTTGCGGGATAGATATGGAATTACGCAAGTAGTGTTCTCCCAAGGGGATGCATCTGCAGAACCTGAGACGAATAAAGATGCCTATGAACTTGCCAAAAAGCTGCGAAGCGAATTTGTAGTATCCGTTGAAGGCATAGTAAGAAAAAGACCAGAAGATGCAGTGAATAAAGAACTGGAGACTGGCAGCGTTGATGTTCTTGCTGATAAATTAATTATTCTGAATGAAGCAGAAACACCACCGTTTGCAATTAAAGATGAAACAGATGCTTTTGAAGATTTGAGATTGAAATACAGATACCTTGATTTAAGAAGACCAGCGCTTCAAAAAGTTTTACTTCTCAGGCACAGAATGTATCAACTTGTTCGGAAATATTTTGATGAAAACAAGTTTGTGGAAATCGAAACACCTGTATTAATGAAAAGCACACCCGAAGGTGCACGCGATTACCTGGTGCCGAGCCGAATTCATAAAGGAAAGTTTTATGCACTTCCGCAGTCGCCGCAACAATACAAGCAGCTATTAATGGTATCAGGGTTTGATCGGTATTTTCAGATTGTAAAATGTTTCAGAGATGAAGATCTGCGAGCAGACCGCCAACCCGAATTTACACAAATAGATGTTGAAATGTCGTTCATAACAAAAGAAGAAGTCTTTGGCATCGTTGAAGGTTTGATGAAATTGCTCTTCAAAAATGTTTGGGAGATAGATTTACTCCTGCCAATTA
>DATIJX010000001.1:0-11606 GCA_035478175.1 Ignavibacteriaceae bacterium | reverse complement strand
TAACTCCAACAATCCCTTAATTTTTGCAGTATCTTAAAATAATTCTCATGCAATCATGCATCCATGCAACAATGCAAGCGGCTTTATGCTACTAAATACATTCACTCACAAATCTATTCCAGGTAATAACTATGCATAAATCATTTACCATTTTATTTTCAATTTTTCTGCTCGCAATTACGTCACTCATTTTCGGTCAGGAAGGATCACAACCCGATTCACTAAAAAATATTTCACTTGCCGGACTTTCATTCAGAAGCATTGGTCCTGCCGTTACAGGTGGAAGAGTAGTAGATATCGCTGTCAATCCTTTTAACTTCAGTGAATATTATGTTGCATCGGGACATGGTTCATTGTGGAAAACAACCAATAGCGGAGTCACCTTCTCCCCCATCTTCGATGCAAATAAATCATATGCAATCGGCTGCATTAAAATCGACCCAACAAACCCAAATGTAGTTTGGGTTGGAACAGGCGAAAATAATAATCAGAACAACGTAATCTTTGGTGATGGTGTTTATAAGTCTGAAGATGGCGGAAAATCCTGGAATAATATGGGACTGAAAGAATCGCATCAGATTGGCGGCATTGTCATCGATCCAAATAATTCAAATATAGTTTATGCTGCTGCTTATGGTTCTTCAAGAGTTTCCGGCGGTGACAGAGGAATTTATAAAACAACCGACGGCGGAAAATCCTGGGATAATGTTTTGATGATCAGCGAATACACTGGCTTCTACCAGGTTCATATGGATTCGAGATTTTCAAATATTCTTTACGCAGTTGCTCATCAAAGAATGAGAAATTTATACACAGGAGTCTACGGCGGACCTGAAAGTGGAATTTATCGCAGCATTGATTTTGGTGCTACCTGGGAAAAACTTAAAGGTGGTTTGCCTTCTGAAGATGTTGGCAGAATCGGAATGGCAATCTCACCTGTTAATCCGGATTATGTTTATGCAATAATTGAAGCTACTGAAAAAGATAAAGGTGTTTACAGAAGCACTGATCGCGGTGCAAGCTGGACAAAGCAGAACAGTTACAATGCATCGGCTCCATTTTATTACCACGAGCTTTATTGCGATCCAATTGATGTTGATAGAGTTTACAGTGATGATGTCTTCATTCAAGTTACTGTTGACGGAGGCAAGACGTGGAAAAATTTGGGTGATGATAAAAAGCACGTTGACAATCACGCGATGTGGATCAATCCAAACAATAACAAACATATCATCGCAGGATGTGACGGCGGAGTTTATGAAACATTTGACCAGGGAAAGAACTGGCGATTTAATTCAAACATACCAATCGCAGAAATTTATAAAGTAACGACCGATAACGACGAACCTTTCTACAACATTTATATTGGCACGCAGGATAATTTATCTCTTGGTGGTCCATCAAGGACTACCAGCTCATCAGGGATTATGAACCAGGATTGGCTTTTTACCAATCCCGGTGATGGATTTGAAACACAGGTTGACTGGAAAGACCCTAACATTATTTATTCACAATGGCAATTCGGCGGACTTGTCCGTTTCGACAAACGAAGCGGTGAAAGGCTTTTTATTCAGCCGCAGGATTTTGCTGATACAGCTTATCGGTTCGATTGGGATGCCGGGTTTTTGCTTTCGAAGTTTGATAATAAAAGATTATACTTCGGCGGAAATAAATTATTGCGCAGTGATGACCAGGGAAGCACGTGGAGAGAAATCAGTCCGGACTTAACACGAGGTGTTCCAAAAGAAATGCAAAAGCTGATGGGACAAAGCTGGAGCATTGATCAGCTTGTACGTAAAAGTGCTATGGCACAGATTGTAACGATAGCTGAATCACCTCTTGATGAAAATATTTTATTTGTAGGTTCGGGCGATGGTTTAATTCACGTTACAAATAATGGTGGAACAGCCTGGACAAAAGCTTCTACTTCGGGATTGCCGGAGTACACAAGAATTCATCACATCATCGCATCATACTTTGATAAGCTTGTGGCATATGCAGCTTGTCATAATTATGTTGGCGGCGATTATAAACCGTACATTTACAAAACTACTGACGGCGGAAAGAGTTGGTTCTCAATTAACAACAACCTTCCTGAACTCGGCAGCACTTATTCGGTTGCAGAAGATCACGTTGATAAAAATCTTTTATTCCTTGGGACACTTTACGGAGTTTATTTTTCTAATGACGGTGGAAAGGAATGGATTTCTCTGAAGAATGGAATGCCTCCAGCTTGTGTGATGGATATTGATATTCAAAGAAGAGAAAATGATCTTGTAGTTTCTACTTTTGGAAGAGGTGTTTATATACTTGATGATTATTCTCCTCTGAGATTTATGTCTAAGGAAACCTTGCAGAAAGAAGCAGAAATATTTCCAATTAAAGATGCACTGATGTTCATTGAGTCTCATCCTTTCGGATTCAAAGGTGTTGCATTCCAGGGTGCGAGTTTCTATTCTGCCCCTAACCCGGAGATTGGGGCTGTTTTGACTTATTACCTGAAAAATGAATTTAAAACTTTAAAAGAATTACGAAGAGATCAAGAAAAGAACAAGCAAAAGAATAAAGAGGATATTAAATATCCTTCCTACGAAACTTTAAAGAGCGAGATGGAAGAACCTGAAGCTTATCTCCTATTTACTGTAACAGATGAAACAGGCAACGTTATTCGTAAAATAAAAAGTGATGCCAGGAAAGGCGTAAACAGGATTGTCTGGAATTTCAGATACACTCCACCGACTCCAATTTCGCTTGAACCATTCGATGATACGATTCCATGGGTTGAAGCCGATAAAGGTTATATGGTTGTTCCGGGAAATTATTTCGTATCACTCTCGAAGTTCCAGGATGGAATTTTTACAGAACTTGTTCCGCAAAAAGAATTTATTTGTAAATCTCTGAACATCGCCACACTGCCAGCTGAGGATAAACTTGCACTCGATACTTTCAACAAAAAAGTTGCTGAACTTACAAGAACAATCACAGGTGCAGATGAATTCAGAAAGGAGCTGTCTGGTAAAATCACTTATCTTAAGAAAGCCATACTGGATGGTGCTGAAGTTAAGGTTGGAGCTTACAATGATGTAATCAGGATTGAATCAGGTTTACGGGAAGTGAACAGAAAACTAAATGGTGATCCTTTAAGAGCAAGATATGAAGGAGCTTCACCGACATCTGTAAAAGGAAGAGTTGATTTGATTACAGGTGCTTTATGGAATACAACAGCAGCGCCAACAAATACATTCATCAAATCCTATGAAGCTGCGGCAGCAAGAGTTGATGAGATACTGAACGATCTTAAATCAATCGATTATGCAATTAATAATGTTGAGGCTGAACTTGAAAAATCCGGTGCACCTTACACACCGGGAAGATTTCCTGAGTGGAGGAAATAATTCGTGAACCTGCCTGACGGGAAGGCAGGTTCGTGGCGACATTGTTTGCCACTAATACAAGAATAAAAAATCAACAATAGAAATTAATTCAAATACTTATAAACAAATACAAAGAGGGTAATATGAAAAATCTGGTGTTATCAATTTTAATGACGATGATATTCGCATCATTATCGTTTGCACAAACAGTTGATGAAATTTTGGAGCAGCACTTTGCTGCAAGTGGTCAGGAGAAATTGCTTGCAACAAATACTTTTATGTCAAAAGGAAAAATTATGCAGATGCAGTTTGAAATACCTTTCACTTCATATCATAAAAGACCAATGAAGTTCAGATCAGAAGCAGAATTCCAGGGAATGAAAATTTCCTCTGCATATGATGGCAATATTGGGTGGTATGCGAACCCAATGATGGGTTCTTCCGATCCTCAGCCAATGACTGAAGAACAGATTGATCAGTTGAAAACTCAGGCTGACTACGACGGTATATTCTATAACTACAAAGAAAAAGGTTACACTGTTGAACTGATTGAGAAAAAAACTGTTGATGATATAGAGACCTATGTGCTCAAATTAACAAGGCCTAACGGTGATATCATTACATACTACATAGATGCAGAGAATTACGTGCTACTTAAATCAGAGAGTAAAATAAAGATGCAGGGAGTTGAAACAGAATCCGAAACCATTTTTAGCAATTACAAGTTTGTAAATGAAATTCTCATTGCTCACTCAATGGAAACAAAAGTTAATGGGGAAACAATGATGCAGATGGTGTTCGAGGAAATCACTTACGATGTCGAAATTCCTGATTCGATGTTCGAAATGCCGGCAGCAGAGGAGCAGCCTGACTCAACAGATTCAGAATAATTTTTAGGGTGATTGAAATGAAAAAAGTAATTCTTTTTATTTTGCTTGCAATAGTAGTTCTTGCTTTCCAGAATACTGATGCACAAACCACAAAGCTGACTTCAAGTTTCTTCGGCTCAATGGAAGCAAGACACATTGGACCTGCAGTAATGAGCGGGCGAATTATGTCCATTGATGCTTTTAATGATGATCCAAGATTGGTTTACGTTGGTGCAGCAAGCAGCGGTTTGTGGAAAAGCACTAACGGCGGAACAACTTTTAAAGAAGTTTTCAAAGACCACGTTCAGACCATCGGTGCAGTAACTATTAACCAGGAAAATAAAGACAATGTTTGGGTTGGTACAGGAGAAACAAGAACAAGAAACAGCATCAGCGTTGGTAACGGTGTTTATAAAACAACCAACGGCGGTGAAAAGTGGGAACACCTTGGACTTGAGAAGACAGATCACATATCAAAAATTATAATCAATCCTGAAAACACTGATGAAGTTTATGTTGCTGCACTTGGCGGAGTTTGGGCTCCAAATGAAGACCGCGGCGTTTTCAAAACTATTGATGGTGGAAAAACCTGGACTAAAATTCTTTTTGTTGATGATGGAACTGGTTGTGCTGATCTTGCTATGCATCCTTCCAATCCAAATATACTTTATGCTGGTATGTGGGACTTCCAAAGAAAAGCTTACACATTCAGATCAGGCGGACCTGGCAGCGGACTATATCGAACATCGGATGGAGGAAAGAATTGGCAGAAAGTTGATGTTGCCTCTGATTTGGGTGAACTTGGCAGGATTGCTGTTGCTTTCTCACCAATAAGCCCAAACATTATTTATGCTTTGATTGAATCGAAGAAGAGCGGACTCTATCGTTCAACAGATTCAGGAAAAACATGGGAATTGCGCACAACCGCCCAGGTAGTTGGCGAACGCCCGTTTTACTTTTCTTACATTGTTTCTGATCCGGTTGATACTAACAGAATATATAAGCCTGGCTTTACACTGAATGTTAGTGTTGACGGAGGTTATTCATTCTCTTATCCCTTTGTTGAAGGAGGAAATGTTCATCCTGACCATCACGCATTATGGATAAATCCGAAAAATAATTCTCAGATGTATCTTGGTACCGATGGCGGATTGTATATGAGCTATGATAGAGGCAGCACGTGGGTTCATGCACAAAATTTACCTCTGTCACAATATTATCACGTTGCAGTTGATAATGAAAAACCATACAATGTTTATGGAGGATTACAGGATAATGGTTCGTGGATTGGTCCTTCAAAAGGAATCGGCGGCATATCTAATTCCGATTGGAAAAGTATTGGTTATGGTGATGGCTACAATGTTCTTCCCGACCGAACTGATAATAATATAATTTACTGGCAGTACCAGGGTGGTAACACGATGCGCTATTACAAAAACACGGGAGAGATAAAAGAAATAAAACCGTTAACAGATAATCCTGATGAAAAGTTACGCTTCAACTGGGATACGCCAATCGCTTTCTCGCCAACTCAGGATGGAGTAATGTACATCGGTGCTCAATATCTTTATCGAACAAAAAACAGAGGAGACTCCTGGGAAAAACTTTCACCTGATCTTACTACCAACGATCCTGAAAAACAAAAACAGGAAGAATCCGGCGGACTAACGATCGATAACTCAACTGCTGAGAATCATTGCACGATTTATACAATCAGCGAATCACCAAAGAACAATAAAATAATCTGGGCAGGTATTGACGATGGAAATCTTCAGGTGACTGATAATGATGGTAAAACCTGGAAGAATGTTACTGGCAATATTCCTGGTCTTCCAAAAAATACCTGGTGTGCAAAAGCTCAGGCAAGTAATCACGATGCAAGAACTGCATACGTTGTTTTCGATGGTCATAGGAACGGCGATAAAAATGTTTATGTTTTCAAGACATCTGATCTTGGCGCAACATGGACTTCACTCGCGACTGATAACATTGAAACATTTGCAAGAACAATTATAGAAGATTTCGTCAATCCGAATTTATTATTCCTCGGAACAGAATACGGATTATACATTTCCATCGATGGAGGAAAAGATTGGGTCAGGTTTGAAGGCAAAGTACCCAAAGTTCCGATTTATGAAATGGTAATTCATCCAACAGAAAATGATCTTGTAATCGGAACTCATGGAAGAGGTATTTTAATAATTGATAACATTGAACCTCTCCGATTGCTGACAGACGAAGTTCTTGCTTCTGAGGTATCAATATTTCCTTCTAACCCTTATACGATAACAAACCCGAGATATGCAACAGGACTTTCAGGCGACCAGGAATTCAGGGGAAGCAATCCGAAATCATCTGCAGTCATAAGCTATTACATGCAGAAGCGGCATGTGTTCGGTGATATGTCAGTAGAGATCTATAGCTCAGATAGTGAACTTGTTAAAACTCTTCCTGCTGGAAAGAACAAAGGTATCAACTATGTTGAATGGGTAGTAAGAAAAAAACCACCAAGAGTTAAAGCTTCTTCACCTATGCTTGCATTTAGAACAGCTTTCGGTCCTACTTTTCCTCCCGGTGATTACTCTGTGAAGATAAAGAAGGGTGATAAGGTTTACGAAAGTAAAATTACTCTGCAGACTGATCCTTCAACTGGACATTCAGCAGAAGATATGAAGCTGCAGTATGAAACGCTGAATCGAGCATATACTTTGCTTGAAAATATTTCTTTCACCGACAGGCAGGCAACTGACTTGATGGAAAAGCTGAATAAAGTTATAAGTAAAGTTTCATCTGATGAATTGAAAAATGAAATAACAGATTTGCATAATAAGCTGGATGCAATGCACAAAGAATTGGTAGCAACTAGTCCTAACCGGATATCGGGTGAAGTCAGATTAGCTGAAAAGGTTGCTGATATTTATTCTGGAATAATTAGTTATTCTGGCAAGCCGACTGATTCGCAAATCCGAGGTCTGAATTTATTCAGTGGAGTTTATGACACTTACCGTGAACAAATGAATAAAATACTAAGCGAAGATTTGATGAAGATTAATTCAGAACTTAAAACTTTGGGCTTGGAAGAAATAAAAGTTATCACGAGGGAAGAGGACGATAAGAGTTAAAACATTTGCAACTTGATGATAATTAACGAATATGTATTTCAGTGTCATTCCTGTGAAAACAGGAATCCAGTTATTTCGCAAGAAGAGAATGGATTCCCACCTGCCTTGCCGTCAGGCAGGCTTTCGTGGGAATGACACACTGCAATTATACCTTACTCAAATTAAATCTTTTTCTCTCATTAGGATCGAGATAAAGTTTTCTCATCCTGATTGACTTTGGCGTTACTTCAACAAGTTCGTCATCTTTTATGTATTCGAGAGATTCTTCCAGTGAGAATTTAACTGCCGGAGCGATCTTCGCTGCTTTATCAGAACCCGACGCTCTCATATTTGATAACTTCTTTCCTCGCTGAACGTGAACTTCAATATCATTGTCTTTGTTGTATTCTCCGACAATCTGTCCGCGGTAAACAACATCACCCGGATCAATATAAAACTTGCCGCGATCCTGCAGCGAATCGATTGCATAAGCAGTTGATTGTCCTTCGTGCATTGAGACCAGAACTCCATTCTGTCTTTGGACAATAGAACCCTTGAAGAATTCGTACTGATAAAAACGATGATGCATTATTCCTTCGCCGGCAGTTACTGTAAGAATTCTATTCCTCAATCCCATAAGTCCACGGGATGGAATATGAAACTCAAGCGTAGTAAGACTTCCCTTTTTTTCCATCTTTGTCATCACTCCCCTTCTTTGTCCGACAAGCTCAATCACTTTTCCTGTAAGATCATTCGGCACATCAACCACAAGTACTTCAATCGGCTCAGCTTTCTTCCCGTCAATTTCTTTGTAAATAACTTTCGGCGGACCAACTGCAAACTCATAACCTTCACGACGCATATTTTCAATAAGTATTGATAGATGAAGTAATCCTCTTCCAGAAACTTTGTAAGTATCCGGTGAGCCGGTTTCCTCCAAACGCATAGCTACATTTTTCTCAAGCTCTTTGTAAAGTCTGTCTCTCAGATGTCTTGAAGTTACATACTTCCCTTCTTTGCCATAAAAAGGAGAAGTATTCACTGTGAAATACATACTTATTGTTGGCTCATCAATGTCTATGATTGAAAGCGGTTCAGGATTTTCAGCATCTGAAATCGTATCGCCGATATCAATATCTTCAACACCAACCATCGCACAGATATCACCAGCAACTACTTCTTCAACTTCTGTCCGTACGATTCCTTCAAATATAAAAAGCTGATTGATAGTAACCGGATGAATGTCACCATTTCTTTTGATGATACAAAGAGGGTCATTCTTTTTCAATGTTCCGCGGAAAACTCTGCCAATGCCTATTCGACCAACGTAATCGTTGTAGTCAAGAGAAGTAATCTGCATCTGCGTTGTGCCCTCTTCAACTTTTGGCTGCGGAATTTTTTTAACGATCTTCTCAAGCAGCGGTACTAAATCTTTTCTTTCATCTTTAAGATTCTTAACAGCCCAGCCATTTCTGCCACTTGCATAGATTACCGGGAAGTCAAGCTGCGTATCATCCGCACCGAGATCTATGAACAAGTCATAAATTTCATCAAGCACCTCTGCGGGACGGTTATCCGGTCTGTCAATTTTATTTATCACAATAATCGGTTTTAAATGAAGATGAAGCGCTTTTTCAAGAACGAACCTTGTCTGCGGCATCGGACCTTCAAATGCATCTACTAAAAGTAAAACTCCGTCTGCCATTTTAAGAACTCGTTCAACTTCACCGCCGAAATCTGCGTGACCCGGAGTGTCGATCAAATTTATTTTAACATCGTTGTATGGAATGCTGATATTCTTTGCAAGTATGGTAATTCCTCTTTCACGTTCGAGGTCGTTTGAATCGAGGAAGCAATCCTGCACAACCTGGTTTTTTCTGAAAACGTTGCTTTGCTTGAGGAGCTGGTCAACTAAAGTAGTCTTACCGTGGTCAACGTGAGCTATTATTGCTATGTTTCTTATCTTTTTCAATTGAGTATATCCATTGGTATTAAAAAATTGTTTTGCTGTTTTTAATTAATCTTGAACTCATCCCATACCCTTCTCTTTCGAAGAGAAGGGATTATCAACAATTATGTCATTTATCAAATTTTCTGACAGAAGATTGTCATTTAACGTTTTATTGCCAATAAGTCTCTCCCTTTGTAAGGGAGAGATTAGAGAGAGTTCCTTATTAATCCTTAAAAAATGAGGCACAAATATGGGGTTATTTACAGGAGAATACAATGTAAATCTACAGTAGAATTGAAGCTAATTTGGTTTTACTTTAAATTTACTTAAAGAATAAAATTGAACTTTTTTTCAGCGACTAAAAATCATCTTATTATGAAAAATATTTATATCATAATGGTATTATTATTTACATTAAATTGTTATGCTCAAACAGATTCGAACATATCATCCAAAGCTTACCCTGAAATCGGATGGGATTCTTTAAGCTGTCTTATTCAAAGACCTGGAAATTATCCTGAGATTGCTAGAAGAGCTGGTTTGACAACTAGTTTTTCTGTGTATGTAACAATTGATTCAACAGGAAGGTTTATCAATGTTGAACCAACGCATAAACCAGTTAATTTGAGTGATAGTTTAAATATTAATTTATTTATCCCCCACATTTGGTGGGTTTTAAATTCGGTCAAATGGGTGCCTAGTAAAAAAGACGATAGACCCATTAATGATAGAATATATCTGTTATTCAATTTTTATTTATTTGAACCCTGGGAAAGAACGTTTGATATTTTAGCGCCCAAATATTATGAGAGAAGAAACTAACCAACATGACAGAATCATTACTAAAATATATTAAGATTATATAATCTTATATACTCTCACTTCAATAAATACAACGGTCCATCCGGTCCTAAAGGCAAACCGAGAAGCATTACTAGCTATTCAGCAAGAATTTAATTAATTATTAATTATGATTTCAAAACAAAAAGAACAAGCAGAAATATTTAGACATCTTCTGGCAGCTGGTTTTATTAAAGTTGAGGATGTCATTTCTTGGGCTGATTCAATCATCGTAAAAGAAAGAGAACCAGATTTTGAGATAATTGAAATTTCACTATCCTCAAGTAAACCAAAGGTGGAAGTCACTTCGCTGTTGCATAAAGTAAAGGGTGATTACAATTCAGTTGATGTTATCAGGAAATCAATGGTAGAAATCCATAAAGTTTTGGTTAAGGAACCAATACGTGGCTATGAGATTGCTAAATGGTTAATTCAACTAGCCGAGTCCGGAGAACTTCCAGAGGATGAATTCAATTCAGAACCTTATGGCATTTTGGATTCATTTGATTTAGCACGTAATAAAATTTATGGAACAGAACAAGAAGCGTCCTCGAGGCTTATTATTTACCTTCAAGAACAAATTAACAAAATATCTGAGTAGTCAATAGTTTAGTCTCTTTATTCTCACTTCACCAAATACAGTGGTCCATCCGGTACTAAATGTAGTTTAAACTCATCCCTACCCTTCTCTTCCGAAGAGAAGGGATTGTTAATATTAATCACCGAACATTAATATTCTGACAGGAATTTGTAATTTAAATATTTACTTTAAAGAAGTCCCTCTCTTTTGAAGACCTGCCCGCCGTTTTGCTTTGGCAGGCGGGGAGGGATTAGGGAGAGTTCCATTAAATCTTTAATTCCTCACTTCACCAAATACAACGGTCCATCCGGTCCTAAAGGCAAACCGAGAAGCATCCAGATTACCAGAAGCACAATCCAGACAATTGTAAGAATAACAGTATAGGGAATCATCGTGGAGATGATTGTGCCGATGCCGTACTTTTCATCGTACTTCTGTGCAAATGCAACTATGAGTGCAAAGTAGCTCATCATCGGTGTGATAAGATTTGTAACCGAATCCCCTATCCTGAAAGCTGCCTGCGTTAATGCAGGATGATAATCGAGAAGCATAAACATCGGTACAAAAACCGGAGCCATAATTGCCCACTTTGCGGAGGCACTTCCCATAAATAAATTTATGAACGCCGAAAGTAGAACGAATGAAACGATCAGTGTAATCCCCGTAAAGCCGATGCTCTTTAAAAATTGTGCACCGTCAATTGCAAGTATCAATCCGAGGTTGCTGTAACGGAAAAAGTAAACAAATTGCGCGGCAAAAAACACGAGCACAATGTATGTCGCCAGCGTACCCATTGACTTGATGATGTGCTTCATCAATTCACCATCGTTCTTAATTGACCTGGTAACAATTCCAAAAACCAATCCCGGCACAAAGAAGAAAACGAGAATG